>JADLCC010000471.1 GCA_020847425.1 Saprospiraceae bacterium | reverse complement strand
GGTTCATCTTCAATCAGTAGCACTTTCATATCATCGTATTGACCTGCAAAACACGACAAAAAACAAGGTATCCGTCTGCCAAAAGTAAGCACTGTAAACATTTTAAGCGCTTTTTAATACAAATTCAGCCGGTTTCGGAAAAAGTGGCCGGTACTTTGCTGCACCTTTTGCAAATGTTTAACGAAAAAACTAAATCTATGCAATTTCTGAAAAGTTACACACCCCTTCTTTTACTAGTATTCCTTGCAATGGGCGTACTAATCCCCGCCTGTAAGGATAAAGATCCGATCGATTCGGTCGATACCAAATCGGTAAAGACATACGATTACAAAGTATCGTTTGATTGGAATGAGTTATTCCTCGAAATCGAACGGTACGCTGCCGGATACCGCCCCGGACCTGCGCCCCGCGCATTGGCTTACATGGGCCTTTCCGCATGGGAAGCCTGTATCACAGGTATGCCGGAATACAATTCCGTTGCCAATTTGTATGCAGGCCTGAATATTCCTGCGGCCGAATCGGCGGAATACCATTGGCCGACGGTAATCAATGCGTCTTACGGGTATCTGATGCCGCGTTTTTTCCCGAACACTGGGGACAATCTGCGCCAAAAAATAATTGCCCTTGAAAATCAATACAATGACAAAGGAGAGGCCGCTGTAAGCCCTGAAATTTTTGAACGCTCCAGAGATTATGGCGAAGCTGTTGCGGCTGCGGTTTGGGCTTATTCCAAAACCGACCTGGTCGGCCACGATCACTACCTCGATCCGTTCCAGGGCTACAACTGGCAGGACCACTACGACAGCGATGGCGACTGGAAACCTACCTTCCCCGGCCCCGGCAAACCGATGGGCGGTGTTTGGGGCGGCGCACGCACATTTGCGCTGACTGAAAAACTTTGCCGTCCGCCACTGCCTTATTCAACATCCACTACTTCCGATATGTATTCTCAGGCGCTGGAAGTGTACGCTCAAAACACGCCAACCTTGTCGTACGAAGACGAGTGGGTAGGCGAATTCTGGAGTGATGACTTCGTGAACCTGACCTTCAGCCCCGGCCCACGCTGGCTGGCTATCGGCGACCAGGTGATGGCTGCTGAAAACAGTAACCTGGAAACGGCGCTCTTTATGAGTGTAAAAATGGGCCTTGCGCTGAACGACGCTTCCGTAGGCGCCTGGTATTCCAAATTCTATTACAATGTAGAACGCCCGCAGACCTATATCAACCGCGTGTTTGATCCTTCCTGGAAACCTGCACTGTACAATCCGCTGACCGGCGACGAAGGTGTTACGCCTTCCTTCCCTGCGTATCCTTCCGGTCACGCTACCATGGGCGGCGCAGGCGCCGAGGTATTGGGCGATGTCTTCGGTTACGCTCATGCCATGACCGACCGCTGCCATGAGAACCGTTCCGAGTTTGAGGGTGTCCCACGTAGTTTCGGTAGTTTCTTTGAAATGGCGCAGGAAAGTGCCTGGTCGCGCGTTCCACTGGGTGTGCACTTCCGCATGGACTGTGAGGAAGGTGTTCGTTTCGGCACAGGTGTTGGCCGTCAGGTGAACAGACTGCCCTGGAAAAAATAAATAAAACCAGTTCTTTGAAAGAGCGTGTCATCTTAAGCCCCGGGCTGCAAATGGCACGCTCTTTCTATTTGTAAGCAATACGAATCATCTCAAAAATATGTTTCTGAAAATCTATTTCCCTCTTTTGGTGCTCTGTTGTATCGGCGCCTGCAAACAAGCGCCGCCAAAATCGTTTGAAAAAGTAGACCGTTATGAAACCGGCGTCGTTTCCCGGCGCACTTCATTTGTAGACGGCAAAAAAGAAGGTAAAATGACGGATTATTACGGCAACGGCAATGTTATGGCCGAACGCTGGTTTAAAAATGATGCGCAGGAAGGCCGCACAGTCATCTATCACCCGAACGGGAAAATCAAGGAAGTGCAATATTTCCAAAATGGCGAACACCAGGGCGGCGATACCCTCTGGTATGAAAATGGCCAAATCCAGTTCACCGTCTTTTATGAAAACAACCTGAAAAACGGCTACTTGAATAAATGGTCGCCCGAAGGGGAATTGATTTTTAATTCCCGTTACCGGAATGATACATTGATTGAAGTGAAAGGGAAACCGGTCATGTAAGAGGGATTCAACAGTATTTTAACGGCTTTTTAATGCCGTTTTTGTAAAGGGTTACCGTCCTTTGTGCTATAATATAAATCCTGACTATCCGCTTATTGTACACCATCTTGGTTTCTTAGCCGCGTAGCGGCATAACGTCGGTAGAAACCCAAAGAGTATGGTACAAAGGTGCGTAGCACCGTAACTTTCAGGCCAACGTTACGGTGCTACGCACCTTGTCTACAAATCGGCATTTGTTACTACCGACGTTATGCCGCTACGCGGCTAAGAAACCAAGATGGTGCACCAAAAGTGGATAGTGAGATAATATAAATTGTCAGGATCATGTTAAAAAAACTACTTTTCAGCGTTTCCGGACTGCTGGCAGCATCTTTTTTATTGGCACAAGCCCAAACGGATACGTTGACGCTCCGACAACTCAAGGAAGTTGAGATCAAGTCGCAACTCGAACAAATAGCCCGCCTCCCGCAGGTGCAGGGCGCCTACCTCTGGGCAGGAAAAAAGAACGAAGTGATCAACCTGCAGAATATGGAGGTCAATATTGCCGAAAAAACAGCCCGGCAGATTTTTGCGAAAGTGCCCGGCGTTTTTGTGTACGACATGGACGGGACCGGTAATCAGACGAATATCAGCACACGCGGCCTCGACCCGCACAGGGGCTGGGAGTTCAATATCCGCGCCAACGGCACCATGACCAATTCTGATATTTACGGGTACCCGGCCAGCCATT
>JADLCC010000470.1 GCA_020847425.1 Saprospiraceae bacterium | reverse complement strand
TTGTTACACTTTCCTGGGCAAAAGCGTAATCGCTCAGTGCGCGGGCCGTTTCAGTAGCCAGCCCACGGTTTTGATAGGCGTCTGCAATTTCATAACCGATTTCCACTTCTCCGTCGAGAGAAGGCGCCCCTTTAAATCCGCAGGTCCCGATCAGCCGCACATCTGCTTTGTGTACGATCAGATAAGTCCACCACATGCCCTCTTCGGGGCTTTCAGAAAGGTAGTCGTGCATCCAGGCAAAAACCTCGGGGAAGTGGTACCAGTTGTCCGCAAAATCGACCCCTCCCAGCAGGCGGGATAGTTCGGGCCAGTCTTCCTGTACTATTGCATATAGCATGGGCACCTGGGCTTCGACGAGAAAAAGGCGGTCTGTTTCGAGCATTTCTGGAAAAAAAATTTGTGTACTCCGACAAAGTTTCGACTTTAGCGTCCGCTAAGCCAGGGCAAAGTAACCAGCCCGGCAGCAATTAACCAATTTTACAATCCATTCTATTGTATGAACGGCGCTGGCTGTGGTTCTCCGCAGCCGGCGTTTTTTGTATTTGGAAAGATATTTTTTATACATTTTTTGTACTTCTGGCCGCGCAGAGGCCCTTTCTCTCTAAAATTTTTAATCTGCGAAACCTTTCCCCCTACCTTATCAGTTTCAGAGAAGAAAAAATCCTCTTATGCTGCTGAAGTTCTACCACCATTGGCTCAATTCGTACCGGGGCATACCCCGCATGATCTGGTTTTTATCACTGGTCAACCTGATCAATCGCTGTGGCGCCATGGTGATTTCTTTTATTACCCTGTACCTCACCCAGCACCTGCATTTCAGCATTGCGGAAGCCGGATATGTGATGGGCTTTTTTGGCGCGGGCGCGATGCTTGGGGCGTATATCGGCGGCAGGCTCACGGATAGGACCGGTTACAGACCGGTTATGTTCTGGAGCCTGATTATCAATGGTTTAATCCTGATTTTGATGTTACAGGTGCAGGGCTTCTGGCCTATGTGCGCCGCAGTATTCACCTTGAGTGTCTCTTCCGAAATTTTCAGGCCTGCCAACTCTGTGGCAATCAGCCACAACAGTATTCCGGAAAACCGCACCCGGGCAATTTCCCTTTACCGCATGTCGGCCAATATGGGCTGGACGGTCGCACCCGCCTTGGGCGGGTTGCTGGCTACCCTGGGCTGGAACTGGTTGTTCTGGGTGGATGGCCTGACCTGCATCGGCGCAGCGCTGATGCTCCGCAGGCTTCCTGCCGGTAAAATGTCTGTAGAAGAAAAAAATGTGGACCCGCAGGAAGAACCGGTTGTTGCGCCTGTCCGGGTTTCTCCATTTCACGACAGGTCATTTGTGTGGTTTATCCTGCTCACCATGCTGAATGCGGTTGTTTTTATGCAAATCCTGTGGACGGTGCCGGTGTTTTTTAAAGAAGCTTACCATTGGACGGAGGCGCAGATCGGGTTGATCATGGCGCTCAACGGACTGATCGTTTTTGTGGTGGAGATGCCGCTGATTTTTCGCATCGAAGGGCGGCAGTTGCCGGTTTTTTACATCCGTTTGGGATTAGTAATGTACGTATTGGCTTATCTGGCCTTTATCGCACCGGCAGCGGCTGTGGTAGCGGCCATTGCGTATATGATTTTTATCTCTTTCGGTGAAATGTTTGTGATGCCGTTCAGCAGCAATTATGTGATGGGACGCTCGCCAAAAGGCCAGTTGGGCCAATACATGGGTATTTACACCATGGCGTACTCTTGCTCAAACATCCTTGCTCCCTTGCTTGGCACGCAGATTATTGCTGCCTGGGGTTATACGGCACTGTGGTCACTGGCTGCTGTTTTGGCGACAGCCGTTTGGGCGGGCTTCTGGGTACTGGAACAGCGCGGGCATTATGCCTGATAGTTAAAATATTAGGATTTACTGACTCAGCTCGCCCATTTTTCTCTACCTTCGCACACCTTTTTTGATTTTGAAAAAGTTCTATGAGCGAATTGTTGAAGTCTCTTAATCAAATCTTACATACAGCAAACCAGTGGGTCTCCGCCAAAACGGCGCCCATTCGTGCGGCCTGGCAGCAATTGACCGCTCCTGTTGCCTCTTTTTTTGCTCCCGTTACCAATCTGTGGCGCCAGGCAACAGCTCCGCTTCGGACGCGTTGGGCTGCGTATAAACAACAAAACCCAAAATCCGGGTTTGTGCTGGGCTGGCTGGGCGCTTTTGCCCGCTGGGGTTTTTACCTCCTGTTGTTCCTGGTATTTGGCGTATGGATCGGCCTTTTTGGTCGGTTGCCAACACAAGCGGAATTGAAAAGTGTTGAAACTGCCAACTCCACCGAGATTTATACCATCGACAGCGTACTGATCGGCAAGTATTTTATTGAAAACCGTACAGCTGTTTCGCTCGACCTGGTTTCTCCGTATATTATCAATGCGCTGATCGCCACCGAAGACCGGCGTTTCCTCGAACACAGCGGCATCGACTTTATGAGCTGGCTGCGTGTGGTAAAAGGTATGGCTACTGGCGCCGAAAGCCTCGGCGGCGGCTCCACCCTGAGCCAGCAACTGGCTAAAAACCTGTATCCGCGCCGCAATTACTATGTTCCTGGTGTTAGCCTGATTATCAATAAGATAAAGGAAAATTTCACCTCCATCCGGCTCGAAAAAGTTTATAACAAACAGGAACTGCTGCACCTGTATCTGAACACGGTGCCTTTCGGCGGCGATGCATTCGGGATCAGTGTGGCTTCCCGCCAATATTTTAATAAAAAACCCAAAGACCTTTCGGTAGATCAGGCCGCTACCCTGGTAGGTATGCTGAAAGGGACCACCCTGTACAACCCGGTGCGCAATCCGGAGAATGCCAAAAAGCGCCGCAATATCGTCCTCAAACAAATGGTCAATAACGGCGACCTGACGCAGCAGGAATACGATGAACTCAGTGTCAAGCCCGTCGGCGCCAAACGTTACAACGTCGACAGCAACAACGACGGACTGGGTACCTACTTCCGCGAATACCTGCGCACCAATGTGATGCCGAAAATATTGAAAAATTACACGCGGGAAGACGGCAGCACTTATAACCTGTACACCGACGGTCTGAAAATTTATACCACCCTGCATTCCAAAATGCAGCAGTATGCGGAGGAAGCTGTGCAGAAACACATGCAGGACCTCCAGAAAAAATTCGATCAGCACTGGAAGAACTATAAAAAAGAAAAACCCTGGGGCGACGACAAGTGGATCGATGAACAGATTCGCCGCAGCGACCGCTGGGAGTCGTACATGGAAAGTGGCATGAGTAAGGAAGAAGCCATGCAAAACTTTGAAAAGCCGGTGAAAATGAGCATTTTCGGCTGGAAAAATGGCGGCGGACAGCAGGATACCACCATGACGCCCATCGACTCGGTACGCTATTATTTCTGCATGCTCAATTGCGGATTTATGGCAATGGACCACCGCAACGGCTATATCAGGGCCTGGGTGGGCGGCACCAATTTCAAGCAGTTCAAATTTGACCACATACAGAGCAAACGCCAGGTAGGTTCTACTTTTAAACCGATCGTTTATGCGGCCGCCTTGCAGGATAGCATCAAACCCTGCCAGTATTTCCCCAACCAGATAAAAAAAATTGTCGATTGGGAGCCGCACAACTCCGATGAACGATACGGCGGCTGGTATTCCATGGCCGGCGCACTCACCAAATCAGTCAATGTAGTAGCCGCCCAACTCATCGAAAAAGTGGGCATTCAAAAAACCATCGACCTGGCTGCCAAAATGGGCGTAACCGCCAAACTCCCCCGCGAATACGGCATCAGCCTCGGCGCTACCGACATCGCTTTGTACGATATGATGAAAGTGTACGGGACCATTGCCAACCAGGGCAAACGCCCCGAACCGGTAGCGGTCCTGAAAGTTGTCGACCGAAACGGCGAAGTGTTGTACGATTATAAAACGGAACTGGCCGAAAATCCGGAACTGGGTCCGCATGAGCAGGCGCTGACGCCCAATCAGGCAGCAATTATGACCAAAATGCTGCAAAACGTGATCGATTATGGCACGGGTTCCCGCCTCCGCCGTGGTTTTGGGATACAGGGCGATTTTGCCGGCAAAACCGGTACCACACAAAACCAGTCGGATGGCTGGTTCATCTGTTTTAACCCGCAACTCGTCACCGGCGTATGGGTGGGTGCGCCGAGCCCGGCAGTGCGTTTCCGGTCTATGGACATGGGCCAGGGTTCGTCGATGGCGCTGCCTATAGTCGCCTGGTTCTGGCACAAAGTGGCCAACGACCGCAAACTGGGCAAAATGGTGCTGGAAAAATTCCCGACACCCAACCCGCAGGTACTTGGCAATATGGGTTGTTATCCGTGGGTAGGTATCAGCCCCGATTCCTTTAATGTGTTGATGCAGGACTCGGTTTTCCGCGATTCCGTTCAGTCGGCCAACCGGAAATCTGGACCGGATGCCAAAACGCCCGGCGGCGAAAGCGATGGCGAAGAAACGCCACCCGCAGATGACCCAAAAGATAAAGACAAAAAAACTATATTTCAGCGGCTCTTCAACAACAAGTCTGGGAAAGAAGAAGAGAAGAAGAAAGAAAATTAGTTATCAGTTATGGGTTATCAGTTATCGGTTTTCAGGTAAAAATTGTGAAAGTATGCTTACGCTCACTCCTCATGCCGAACCAGATAACTGATAACCAAAACAATAGGGGAAAAGAAGGCCTCATTGTGCTCCAATTCTTGCCTGAAAACCGATAACTGATAACCAATAACTGATAACCAGAACATGCCACAACTACTGGAAATTGTGCTGCTTCCGCACGAACGCGACAATGAAGCGTTGCTGTTGCAGAAAGCGGCGCGCCAGAGTGGCCTTCGTCCCGATCAGATCGCCCATATTGAAATCCTGAAATCTTCGCTGGATGCGCGTACCAGGCATGCCGTGTACCGGCTGCGGGTAGAAGTATATGCTCAAGGTGAAATTTTCACACCCGAACCGGCAATTCTGGATGGTTTCAAACCGGTAGATGGCGCAAAAACAGTGCTCATCATCGGCGCCGGGCCTGCGGGCTATTTTGCAGCACTGGAACTGCTCGAAAAAGGGATAAAACCCATCGTACTCGACCGGGGTAAAGATGCGCAATCGCGCAGGCGTGATCTGCGGGCCATCCAGCAATTCGGCGAGGTAAATCCCCATTCTAATTACTGTTTTGGTGAAGGTGGCGCCGGCACCTACTCCGATGGCAAATTGTACACCCGTTCCATTAAACGCGGCAATGTGTACAAAGCCCTTAAATTACTGGTAGAACACGGCTCCAAGTCGGATATCCTGACCGAAGCGCATCCGCATATTGGCTCCAACAAATTGCCTGGTGTGGTGCAAAACATCCATGCAACCATTGAAAAATATGGTGGTGAAGTACATTTCGAGCAGTTTGTGACCGATTTTATCCTGAAAAATGAACGGATACTCGGCGTGGTAACACAGGAAGTAGGAGAGAAGCCGGGCACCAGCGAGTGGCTGGCCGATGCCGTGATCGTCGCAACGGGTCATTCTGCCCGCGATATATACCGGCTCCTGCACCGGCACAACATCCGCATCGAATCCAAACCTTTTGCCCTGGGCGTACGGGTGGAACACCCGCAATCCCTGATCGACGAAATACAGTACAAACAAAACCAGCGCGACGAAAACCTGCCGGCGGCTTCGTACAGCCTGGTTTGCCAGATAGCCGGGCGCGGCGTTTTTTCTTTTTGTATGTGCCCGGGCGGACTGATTGTTCCGGCCGCTACGGCGCCCGGTGAAATCGTTGTGAACGGCATGAGCATGAGCCGTCGTGATTCACCCTACGCCAATTCCGGGGTGGTAACCTCTGTGGAAGTGGAGGACCTGGCGCCCTGGCAAAAACACGGCGTTTTTGCCGCTATGGAATTTCAAAGCGAAGTGGAACGCCGTCTGTTTGCTGCCGGAGACGGCAGCCAGAAAGGCCCTGCGCTGCGGCTGCCCGATTTTATCGCCGGGAAAATGTCGAACCGCTTGCCGGGCACTTCCTACATTCCCGGGTTTTACCCGGCGCCCTTGTACGACCTGCTGCCCCCTTTTATTTACAAACGACTTCGGGAAGGTCTTTCTCAGTTCGGCAAACAAATGCGCGGATACTACACCGAAGAAGCGACCGTGGTGGCCACGGAAAGCCGCACGAGTTCGCCGGTGCGCATTCCACGCGATCCTGTCACACTAATGCACCCGGAAATGGAGCGCCTGTTCCCTTGCGGAGAAGGCGGCGGTTATGCCGGCGGCATCATTTCGGCGGCCATGGACGGGCAGAATGTGGCGCGAGCGGTGGCTTTGGCGATTTAGGTGTTTTAGTGTTTTAGTGTTT
>JADLCC010000469.1 GCA_020847425.1 Saprospiraceae bacterium | reverse complement strand
CACCTTGGTCTCCAAAGCCAGACAACCTTTAGAAAGCCTATTTAACTGGATTAATGAGAAAACAGGCATACAGACTGCTTCTAAAACACGCTCTTTCCATGGACTTCAGGTGCATGTATTTGGAAAATTAACAGCAGCCTTTTTTATGCTCGCTTTCTCATTCCTTAACCCGTGATTCGCATTTTTAGTTAGCAAATATTTCACATGCCGATTATTTAATATGTCTTCTAATATTGAAATGTCAAGCGAATCGTATTTATAAGACTCATCGATGGAATATATAATCATATCATCTGAGTCGCTGGTATTTCTTATCGACTGTAGTAAAACATATTTTTTTAAATCAGGCTTCACCACATCAGCCATCTTACCTTCACAGCAATAGTAAATCACATATACAATTACTATCATGCCTAAAAAAAAGACAACTAATCTTTTCATTTATATTTAACTTTAGCAAAGTTGAAACAATTATTCTTTGCCGCAAACGTACAGCAGGATCACCCTTTAATACCTCCTCCAAATCACAATTCAAAGTAAACAACTTTATTCCATATCGTGCCCAAAATGCTCTGGAAATGGCCGTCTCTCGCTTGCACAGAGATCTGCCAACGCAGAAGCAGGAATGCCCGGCGTTGGCACCACCGATAACGAATAACGGATAACCGATATCCACCTCCCGGAAATTCCAAAACATTTTATTTAAAATTACTTTCAACACACGCGCGGCCCGCGTACCTTCGCGACTGAAGTTCGTGTTTTGGTATTTTTGTGTTTTTGTGTTTTAGAATGCCCGCTCAGGAATCTGTTATTATTCAGGTGGAAAGGAGTAATTCCAACCCTTACTCAGCGGCCAGGCGTAAACACACCAAAACACAAAAGCACCAAAACACCAAAACACTCACTGCGCCATGACCTATCTCGACGAACTAAATGCCGTACAACGCGCCGCCGTCACCACCACGGAAGGGCCGGTGCTGGTGATTGCAGGCCCCGGCTCCGGCAAAACGCGGGTACTCACCTACCGTATCGCGCATTTGCTGCAAAACGGCGTGGCGCCCTGGGAAATCCTGACCCTCACGTTTACCAACAAGTCGGCCCGCGAAATGAAGGACCGCATCGAAAAAGTAGTGGGCCCAAAAGCGCAACAGGTATGGGCGGGCACTTTCCACTCCATTTTCGCGCGTATCCTCCGGGCAGAAGCCACCAAAATCGGTTACCCCTCTTCCTTTTCTATATACGATACGGACGATACCACCAGCGTGCTGCGGGCGATCATCAAGGAAATGAACCTCGACACCAATGTGTACAATGCCGCCGCCATTCGTTCGCGCATCTCGTTGTCGAAAAGCAACCTGATCACGCCGAAAGCCTACCGCGACAATGCCGACATGATGCAGCAGGACCGCGCTGCCAAACGCCCGTACATCGTCGATATTTATGAAAAATACGTGGCCCGCTGCCAGCGCTCGGGAGCCATGGACTTCGACGACCTCCTGTTCCAACTTTACCGCCTTTTCCGCGACAACCCCGATCAGGTACTGGAAAAATACCAGAAAAAATTCAAATACGTGCATGTGGACGAGTTTCAGGACACCAACTTCCTGCAATACGCCATCCTGCGGAAATTGCTGAAATATCAGGGCAGTAGTGAAAATGTATTTGTCGTAGGCGACGATGCCCAGAGTATTTATGCCTTCCGAGGCGCTACCATCGACAACATCCTCGATTTTGAAAAGGACTACCCTACCCTCAAAACCTTCAAACTCGAACAAAACTACCGGAGCACCCACCATATCGTGTCGGCAGCCAACGAGGTGATTTCCCACAACCGCCGGCAATTGCCCAAAACCATCTGGACGGACAAGGAAGACCGGCACAAAATCAAACTGTTGAAATGTGTGACCGACGACGAGGAAGGCCGCCGCGTAGCCGACCTGATCCTGGAACACAAACACCGTTACCACCTCGCCAATGCGGAAATCGCCGTCCTGTACCGCACCAATTCGCAAAGCCGGAAGTTTGAAGAACACCTGCGCCGGCTCAACCTGACGTACCGCGTGTTCGGGGGCCAGTCGTTTTACCAGCGCAAGGAGGTCAAGGATTTAGTAGCCTATCTCCGCCTGGCTGTCAATCCCCGCGACGAAGAAGCCCTGCGCCGGGTGATCAATTTCCCCGCCCGGGGTATCAGCGACGCTACGGTGGACAAAATCAGCGCACTGGCCGGCGCCCACAACCTGACCATGTGGGAAGCCATGATGCTGCCCGGCCTGGATGTGACCGAACGCGCCCGCAAATCACTCGCCACGTTCCGCCAGATGGTGAAAGACTGGCAGGGCCGTGCCGCCACCGACCCGGCGTTTAAACTCGCCTCCGATATTCTCCGGAAATCGGGTTTGTTCGACCTGTTGAAAGGAGATACCAGCCCGGAAGGTATAGGCAGGCTGGAAAACGTAAACGCCGTACTGGATGCTATCGCCGAATTTTCGGACAGCCAACCCAATACCGGACCTGAAATTGCTTTTGAAGAACTGGGCGGACAGGATACTGACCGCTCGCTCGGCGCTTACCTGCAAACCATCACCCTGCTGACCGATGCCGATGAGAAAAACGACAGCGGCGACCATATTACTTTGATGAGCATCCACGCCGCTAAAGGCCTGGAATACAGGAGTATTTTTGTGACGGGCATGGAGGAAAATCTGTTTCCTTCTTTTATGGCCCTGGAAGATGCCAACGGCCTGGATGAAGAACGCCGCCTGTTTTATGTGGCTATTACCCGCGCCAAAGAGTTTCTGACGATCTCTTTTGCCCTTAATCGCTACCGTTTCGGACAAATCAGGGTGAGCGAACCTTCCCGTTTTCTGGAGGAAATCGGCATCGAACACTTCGAATTCCTGGGCGGCATTGGCAATGCCCGCGCACATGCGCCCAACTACGAGCCGGCAGTAGCCCGTGCCAGCATCAGCGGTAATTTTGCCAGCCCGCGCCTGCGCGCCGCCACTAAATCATCTGCGCCCATGCAGGCCCCGGCGGATTTTAAAGTCTCGCCGCCGGAAGATATTGTGCCCGGCGTCACGGTGTTGCACCTGAAATTCGGTGAAGGGAAAGTGAGCCATGTGGAAGGCCCTAAAGACAACAAGGTGGCTACTATTCAATTCAAAAACGACGAGATGTCGGAACGAAGGATTGTGTTGAAATTTGCGAAACTGCAAGTCGTGAATCGTGAGTCGTGAATCGTGAATGGCATTCGTGCCGGAAGTAGGTTGAGTACTTTCTTTTTGCACGAATGCCACTCACTATTCACAACTCACAACTCACGCCAACAACTTCAGCAAATACTCCCCATACCCACTTTTCAAATACTTGTTCCCCAGTCGTTCCAGGCCTTCGTCGTCGATAAAACCCATATCCCAGGCCACTTCTTCAATGCAGCCGATTTTCAGGCCCTGGCGGTCTTCGATGGTTTCGATAAACTGCCCAGCCTGCATGAGGCTCTTGTGGGTACCAGTGTCGAGCCAGGCGTAGCCGCGGCTCATCACGCGCACCTGCAACTGCCCGAGGGAAAGATATATCTTGTTGATATCGGTGATTTCGTATTCGCCACGCGGGCTGGGGCGCAGGTTGCGGGCAATTTCCACGACAGTATTGTCATAAAAATACAGTCCAGGAACGGCATAATTGCTTTTGGGTTGCGCCGGTTTTTCCTCTATGCTGAGCGCTTTGAAGTTTTGATCGAATTCCACCACGCCGTAGCGCTCGGGGTCGGCCACCTGGTAAGCGAAGATAATACCTCCTTCGGGGTTCGAGCAGGAGCGCAGCATTTCACCCAGGCCTGCGCCATAGAAGATATTATCACCCAAAATCAAGGAGGCGGGATCGTTGCCGATAAACGGCGCGCCCAGCACAAATGCCTGCGCCAGCCCGTTCGGTTCGGCTTGCTCCACATAGGAAAAGTTCATACCCAGTTCCTGCCCGTCGCCGAACAACTGCCTGAATTTGGGCAAATCATAGGGCGTGGAAATGATCAGAATATCCCGAATACCCGCCAGCATCAGCGTGGAAAGCGGGTAATAAATCATCGGCTTGTCATAAACGGGCATGAGTTGTTTGCTCACAGCCAGGGTCAGCGGGTAAAGCCGGGTGCCGAGCCCGCCGGCGAGGATGATACCTTTCATTTTATCTGATATTTACTGGTTTTGTGGTGAATTGTGAGTGGTGAATTGTGAGTGGCACTTCGCTCAGAACTACCTGATTAACGT
>JADLCC010000468.1 GCA_020847425.1 Saprospiraceae bacterium | reverse complement strand
GGCAAATGTCTCTGTAAACAAGGTGATTGAAAAAACCTCGACAGATGAATCCTGTGCCTCCTGTCATGTGCATCCACATGTTTTTCCATCCTGGAAATTGTCGTCTCACTTCAACAACAAAAGCGGTATCAAGGTTCATTGTGTCGAATGTCACCTTCCGCCCAAAGGGCAAGGCTACCTTTTAGAAAAAACTAAACTTGGTATACATGATCTTTACGGTTACCTCTTTAAAGATTCGGCTGAATTTAACTGGGAGATGAAGTCTGAACTGGAACATGCCGTGAAGTATATCCCAAACGCATCGTGCAAGCATTGTCACCAGAACCTGTTCCCGAAAGATTTAGTTGACGCAGGCATAGCTGCCCACCTTTACTACGAAAATAACGAGAAGAAACTGGATTTGCAGTGCATCAGTTGCCACCTTGACGCGGGGCATTATAATCCGAATTACAAACACGGTAAGATGACCGGTATACCGGGGCAAACCGACGGCAGCACCGACATTTTGAAACCCGTTTTTGAACAGGCAACCACCGTAACAACTTTTTCCGACTACACCGAGCAGATTCCAAGTACATCAGTGTCGTTCAAGATGATAGCTATCAAAGGTGGCACCTTCGGCATGGGTAGCCCCGAAAAAGAACCTTTCCATCAGCCCGACGAATCGCCGGTGCGCCAAGTTACGGTCAGCCCATTTTTCATGGCCGAAGTGGAAACAACCTGGGAAGAGTACTGGGCATTTTACGGTAAAACAATGAGCGAAGGACGCACCCCTCCCGAACAGATTTATGCCAACAACAGCAACCCGAATGTGGATGCCATTTCGGGCCCCACCCCGCCTTATGGACGACCCGACCAGAATTGGGGTTTTGGCAAGCGCCCGGCAATCACTATGACCCATTATGCGGCGGAAACCTTCTGCCAGTGGCTTTCGAAGAAAACCGGCAAAAAATACCGCCTGCCCACAGAAGCCGAATGGGAATATGCAGCACGTGGTGGCACGGAAACACCGTATTTCTTTGATGGAAAACCGGATAAGTTCTCCAACAAAGGATTATGGCGTAAATTCTCGGACGCCGATACTGACCCGATTTCGCAATACATCATTTATGCAAACAATAGCAAAGGCAAAACGCATTTGCCCGAAGAGGTCAAGCCTAATCCGTTCGGCCTGAAAAATATGCTGGGCAACGTAATGGAATATTGTGCCGACCGCTATGCACCAGACGCTTATGCCAAAAACAGCGGAAATGTGGCAAACCCACTCGTAACTGAAGGCGAAGATTGGGTTGTGCGTGGTGGCAATTATAGTTCGGATGCAGCCGACGTGCGCGCAGCAGCCCGCGACCACAGTCAAAACGATGCATGGCTGAAAACCGACCCTCAGCAACCCAAAAGTATCTGGTGGTACTCCGATGTTAAAGGCATCGGTTTCAGGGTTGTTTGTGAGCCAGACAATTCAATAAAAATTCAATAGATAACTGACTATACACATTTAAAACTTATCCGTTATGAAAAAAGGTGTTGACAGACGTTCATTCTTGAAAAGCTCGGCTTTGGCCGGGGCATTGGGCGCAATTGGTACAGGAAGTGTTGCAGCGTTAGCATCATGCAGCAGTACTCCAAAAATACAGCCTTTGAAAGAGCCAGGCTCTTACTACCTACCCAACCTGGTTGATATGGCTACAGACGGCAAACCACTGAAAGCCGGGATAATCGGCTGTGGCGGGCGAGGCTCTGGCGCAGCGTTTAATTTCCTCAACGCGGCCAATAATGTTACTATTGTGGCTTTAGGCGATACTTATGTCGACCGTCTGGAAGAGTTAGCCGCAAACCTGAAAAAAGAGAAAAATATTGACATTGCAGCTGACAAAAAATTTGTGGGGCTCGACGCTTATCAAAAAGTTATTGACAGCGATGTGGATGTGATTATTACCGCTACTCCACCCAATTTCCGCGCCGAAATTTTCAAGTACGCGGTGGAAAAAGGCAAACATTGCTTCCTCGAAAAACCGATTTGCGTTGATCCGGTAGGTTACCGCACCATCGTGGCCACAGCCAGGCAGGCCCAGGCAAAAGGACTTTGCGTGGTAACCGGCACACAACGCCACCATAAACGCGACTATGTAGCTTCATACGAACAAATCATGAACGGGGCTATCGGTGAAATAACCGGCGGAACAGTTTACTGGTGTGGCGGTATGCTCTGGTTCAGGGACCGCGACCCGAAATGGTCTGACCTGGAATGGATGATCCGCGACTGGGTAAACTGGGGATGGCTTTCGGGCGATCATATTGTTGAACAGCACGTTCACAATCTGGATGTATTCACTTGGTTTTCAGGATTAAAACCAAAATCAGCGCTTGGTTTTGGCTCGCGCCAGCGCCGTGTTACCGGTAACCAGTTCGACAATTTCAGCGTCGATTTTGAAATGGAAAATGGTATTCACATTCACAGCACCTGCCGCCAGATCAGCGGAACGGAAGGTGGCGTATGGGAATTTATCCAGGGCACCAAAGGTTCGTGGAGTTCCGACGGACACATTATCAAAGACCTGAAAGGCACCGAAATATGGAAATACGACTACGAAGCCGAAAAAGCCAAATTCACACAAACCGACCCATATACGTTGGAACACGTGAACTGGATTAATCACATCCGCGCCGGAAAACCGATTGAACAGGCATCTGAAACGGCTGTTGCCAACATGGCTGCCATCATGGGGCGCGAATCGGCTTACACCGGAAAGAAAATCAGCT
>JADLCC010000467.1 GCA_020847425.1 Saprospiraceae bacterium | reverse complement strand
GCAAACCAATGTCGCGGTAGATTTCAGTACGGACATAAGTGCCCAGAAAAAAGCGCACATTGATCAACACCAGTATGCTGTACCAGCTGCGACGCAGGAGTCCGGCGTTTTCGGTGTACCGTTTGAGCAGCGCTTTGGTGAAAATGATATGCCGTGCTTCTTCGATGTTGTGCAGTTGGGATACCTTTTGTAAAACCGGAAAAACGCCTGCTTCCTGGCGCAGGTGTTCGCCATAACGATCGGCCAGCATTTCAACGGTCAGGCAAGAGATAAAAGCGAAATCAGCAGGAAAAATGCGCACGAAAAAACCGCCGAGCCGGCGCTGGAAACCGGTAACAGGTATTGGTTGCCGGTTCAATTTCAGGATCGTGGCAGCAAACATTTCCTGGTGGCGGCTTTCCTCTATAATTTCACACAACAGAAAACGGCGCTCCAGATCGTCGGGCATCAGGTCCTGGATATAGCGGGTCATAAACACGGAAAAAAGGCCTTCCGACCAGCAATATGCATAAATGGCTTGTGTGACCTCGCGGCGGGCCAGTTCGCGTTTTTGTGCGGCGCTCAATGTTTCATACACTGGCAGTCCTACGAGAGATACCAGTTTTTCGGGCAAAAAAACATGGTCCTCTTGTTCCACCTCATCCCAGGGAATGAAGGTTTCCGGCATCAGGGGCTTTTCTTTGCTGATGCGTATCAGGCGCTCGATCTGATGGGTATCTTCTGCCGAATAGACCATGGTATGAGGTGGTAAGTAGTTATCCGTTATTAGTTATCCGTTATTAGTTATTAGTTATCCGTGTTGATACTCAAGCATTTGTGAATAATCAAGCAAAATTAGTTTGAACTAATTCTTCTGTAACTCATTGATTAACATTGCCATTTGCTCTTTGCAATTTTGCCCTTTTACTTATGTAGCGTGTGTTTCGTGTTTCGTATTTTGGGACGTATTTGACTATCAATCTTTTACGAAACACGATATACGAAACACGAAACACCAATCACGCTCCAGTTATTAATAGGCTTTCGCAAACAGCACCCGCCGCCCGCTCGGCTTGCCGGTCAGGATACAAGCGCCATTTTCTTCCGGTGCATCGATAGGGATACAACGAATAGTGGCCTTTGTTTTTTCCTTGATTTCCAGTTCCGTTTCGGTCGTGCCGTCCCAGTGGGCCAACGCGAAACCACCCTTGTTTTCCAGCACATCCACCAGTTCGTCCCAGGTATCCACTTTAGTGATATGCTCGTCGCGGTAGGCTTTGGCGCGGTCGAACAGGTTTTGCTGGATTTCGTCGAGCAGGTTGGATACATATTCGGCGATGGTATCGAGCGGCACATTGGTTTTTTCTTTTGTGTCGCGGCGGGCAACTTCCACCTGTCCGGCGGCGAGGTCGCGCATACCGAGTCCGAGGCGCACCGGAATCCCGATCATTTCGTATTCTGCAAATTTGAAACCTGGACGGTTCTGGTCGTCGTTGTCGATTTTGACCCGGACGCCCCTGGCGCGCAGTTCGGCAGCAATCTTGTCGGCCGCTTCGGTCAGTTCCGGAGAAGGTTTCGGGATGGGAATAATCACTACCTGTATTTGTGCCAGTTTTGGAGGCAGCACCAGTCCGTCGTCGTCGGAGTGTGTCATGATCAGGCCGCCGATGAGGCGCGTGGATGCTCCCCAGGAAGTAGCCCACACAAATTCCTGCTGGTTTTCCTTGTTCAAAAACTGCACATCGAACGCTTTGGCGAAGTTTTGACCCAAAAAGTGCGAAGTGCCTGCCTGAAGGGCTTTGCCGTCCTGCATCAGCGCCTCGATACAATAGGTTTCCACCGCACCGGCGAAACGTTCGTTGGCGGTTTTGATACCTTTAATAACAGGCATGGCCATCCACTCTTCCGCGAACTGGGCGTAGATATCCAGCATTTGCACCGTTTCCGCAATGGCTTCTTCTGCGGAGGCATGCGCCGTATGGCCTTCCTGCCAGAGGAATTCCGTTGTGCGCAGGAATGGGCGGGTACGCATTTCCCAGCGCACCACATTGGCCCACTGATTGATGAGGATAGGCAGATCGCGGTAACTCTGAATCCAGTCGCGGTAGGTATTCCAGATAATGGTTTCGGAAGTCGGGCGTACGATCAGTTCTTCTTCCAGTTTGGCTTCCGGGTCGACAATAACGCCGCCGCCGTTCGGGTCGTTTTTCAGGCGGTAGTGCGTCACCACGGCGCATTCTTTGGCAAATCCTTCGACGTGCGCCGCTTCTTTGCTCAAAAAACTTTTAGGAATAAACAAAGGGAAGTAGGCATTGACGTGGCCAGTTTCTTTGAACATGGCGTCGAGTGCATCGCGCATGCGCTCCCAAATGCCGAAACCATGCGGTTTGATCACCATACAGCCGCGCACAGGCGAGTTATCGGCCAGCCGGGCCTTTTGCACAATATCGAGGTACCACTGAGAGTAGTCTTCCGAACGAGGTGTAATTTCTTTTGCCATTATTTATATGTAGTTTTGAGTCATCATTCGGAACAGTATCTTTGGAAAGGCTATTCCTGACAATTATACGGATGAGTTTGGTTAAATACCGGTTAAATACCGGTAATCATTTCAACTGAATGTTACTTCTAAAGGTTTCATTGATCTAATGTACAACTGAAGTTTTGAACGAAAAAAAGATGGGTTAACGCGCTAAAACGATCCAACACTTTATGATTTTAACAAAAGTATGGGCGTTTGGAGCACCGTTAAGTCAACTTTAACCACTTCACAGACAGCATTTAAAGCCACATTAACCAAAAAAAGTGCGCAAAGGTAATATTTTTGACCCTGTAAACTTGCGTACCGGAACACTCGCAAAAAAACATTCTGCACCATGAAAGAAAAAAATAAGTCTCTGTTTTGGATTCTCCTGGCAATATGCACCCTTGGGCTGTACGCCCCGGTGTCCGCACAGGACGATCTGTACTACGACCCGGCCACAGACGCGCCCGCACCGACTGTTACAACATACAGCGACGATTCTGAGTACCGGGAACCAAGTAACATCACGCGTCGCTACGACGATGCGGATGATTACACCGATGAAGACGATGAGTACGCTTACCAGTATTCATCCCGAATCCGACGTTTTCACCAGCCGGCAAGGGTGATCGATTATTACGATCCCTTCTTTGTCGACCTGTACTACTACGACCCCTTCTTCATGCCGGGCAATAGTATTTATACCTATGGGTACAACGACTACTGGACCTGGAGGCAATGGCGCCGGGCACAGCGCTGGAACAGCTGGTACTCCTGGGGCGTAGGCCCTGTCTGGAGCTCCTGGGGCTGGAACAGCTGCTACAGCGGCTTCAATGCCTGGAGCAATCCATGGGCGTTTAACAATTACTACTACGACCCGTACTGGACCTGGAACGGTTACAACCCATACTACGGCTACGGCAACAACTGGGTAGATAACAATTACTACTACAGTAATAACAACGGCAACGGTGGTAGTGGCTACCAACCCAAAACGTATACCGGCGTGCGGCGCCACGGATCGACTGTAAATCCCGGTTATGCCCGCATTGCAGAAAGCAACGGCAGCCTGGGCCGCCTCGCGGCTTCCAAGGATACCGGACCAGTGCTGGAAAGCCGCAAAAACAACCAGCGCGAGGTAGCAAAAAATATTGAACCGGCCAGACCTACTGCACCCGCATTGGGTCGCACCAGGGAATCGGAAGAATTTGGCGGTCGCCGACCCGACGATAAAGGAAATACGAAGCCGAATAACGACGGCCGGAATATGGACCAGCCGGAAAGAACAAGGCCAACCCGCGAAAACGAGCCGCGCCGCAGCGAGCCCGAAGCACGTCCTTCCCGTAACGAAGCGCCGGCAGCACGACGCAATGAAACGGAAACCCGTCCTACCCGCACGGAAACGCCGACACGCCGCACGGAAACAGAAGCGCCACGTCCTACCCGCACGGAAGAACGCCCGCGCACCATGGATCGTCCGGCCAGAACCGAAGAACGTACCCGCAGCAACGATGCGCCTGCCAGAACGCAGGAAAGCCGCCCGAGCCGCAGCAATGAAAGCAGCAGCCCGCGCAGTTTCGACAGCGGCAGCAGCAGTCGCTCCAGCAGCGGAAATTCTTCTTCCGGCAGCAGCAACAGCGGCAGCAGCCGGAGCTCGTCAGGCAGTAGCAGTGGCGGCGGTAGCCGCGGCCGCAACTAGTTGAGCGAAAGGACTTAAATGCCTGTCATCACCGACGATTGCACATCCCGGTGGCATGCACAAAATAACACTCGTTAAAAAGATGGGTGGAGATTGGTCTTGTCGCCTTTTCCACCCATTTTTTATGCCCCTAAGTAAAAGGGCAAAATTGCAAAGAGCAAATGGCAATGTTAATCAATGAGTTACAGAAGAATTAGTTCAAACTAATTTTGCTTGATTACTTAAGTAACCCAACCACATTTTTTACTTGTTAAATTGATACTTTTCAGATGAAACGATATTTTTTGCCCATAATGATGATGTTCTTGTCGGCATCCGCTTTTTCACAAACGGTGTCCGACGTATTGCGGTACTCTTACCTGCAACCGGGCGGAACAGCGCGTTACCTCGGAGCGGGCGGCGCTTTTGGCGCACTGGGCGCCGAATTCGGCGCCATCAGCCAGAACCCCGCAGGGTTGGCTATGTTCCGCACCAATGAATTGATCTTCACACCTTCGCTCAAGTTTACGAGCTCCGAAACACAGTTGGCTGGCGGCAGCAATCAAACTTTTGACGACGATAAAAGCGCTTTCGGGTTCGACAATTTCGGGATGGTATTCAACACAACCCTGAAAAACAGCGACTGGAAAACGTTTAACGTAGCCATTGGCCTGAACCGGCAGAACAATTACCACCAGTCAATTTATTACGAAGGCCAGGCAGCAGGCTCTATCATGAACGGCTTTTTTGAGGATGCGCAGGCCACTTTCAACAGCGGCGGCAATGAGGAGGATTTATATCCCTTCGGCTCCGGTCTGGCTTGGAATACCAATGCGATTTACTTGCAGAACGATGTGCTGGATTACGATTTTTCCGCAACCCCCAATGCTGTTCTGGATCGTTCGCAGACCCTCACTACCTATGGCCGTATGAATGAAATGATCCTTTCTTTTGCCGGCAACTACGACGAAAGGCTAATGGTGGGCGCCACCGTGGGTGTTCCTTTTGTGAATTACCGCATTGAAGGCGAATACAATGAAAGTGACCCCGGCGGCGGACTCGACGGCAATGCGCAGTATTTTGACAACCTGACCTACACGGAATACCTCCGGACGGAGGGCATCGGCGTCAACCTGAAACTGGGGGTTACCTATAAAATTTCTCAGGCCCTGCGCATCGGTGGTGCGTTTCATACGCCTACGGCGCTGCGCCTGACGGATACGTACAGCAATACGTTTGCGTATACCTACGAAGACGGCAACGGGCTCAGCAGCAGTCCTGTCGAAAACTCGCCCGAAGGCACCACCGATTACCGTTTGCGCACGCCCTGGCGGGCTATTGCCAGCGCGGCTGTGGTGATCAAAAAATACGGTTTCCTGAGCGCTGATGTGGAATGGGTCGACTACGGCGCCAACCGTTACAACCTGAACGCGGATGTACCCAGCACGGAAAATGAACGCATCGAACGCGAACTGAACCGCGACATTCAACAGGCGTACCAGCAGGCTATGAACGTCCGGCTGGGCGGCGAACTGGCTGTCAAAAAATTCCGTCTTCGTGCAGGTGTAAACCTCAATGGCAAACCGGAAGAGGGAAAAGACGACTTCAGCATGGGCTATTCCGTCGGTGCGGGCGTGCGCGGCAATTCATTTTACCTCGACCTGGGATACCGCCGCGGCACAGGCCAGGGCTCGGTGGCGCCTTATGCCGGCGCGCCGGTGGCTACGACGGATGTGGTGTCGAGCGATGTGCTGATGACGCTTGGGTTTAAGTTTTAAAATTTCTCCATTCCAATTCCCACTTCGCCACTTCATTGATCATCGAAATTTCGTTGCTCAGTAGTGCTTGCGCTTCCTGTATCATCATGGATTGGGCGCTTAATACGGTGGTGTAGTGGATGCCAAAATCGTATCCGGCGCCGAAGCGGACTTTTATCAGCGCGTCATTCAACGGAGTGACGCGCTGTTTTGCTTCCTGGCGGAATTCGAGCAGCATCGACCGGAGTTCCAGCCACATGGCGGCAGCGAGGTCGCGGTGTTTGGCCAGCGCTTCTTTCTGAACGGCTTTCAACTGCTCGGGGTCGTGGTCGTGGCCGTATTCTCCAAAAGAATACATCGGCAACTTTTTAATGGCGGCTTCCGTCCAGTCGCGCACTTCCTGGTGTTTGTTTTCATAGCGCTGCTGCAGGGCGGTTTGTTTTTCCCAGCGGCTGATGTCGACGGCCGTCTGCATGTAATCGGAGCAAAGCGCGGCCCATTCCACATCTGTCCCGGGTATGGGCGTTGTGTTGACGTTCGGTGTTCCGGCAGCGGGTTTGATCCCTTTCTCTGCTAATAAACCGGCGATATAAGTATGTTGCTCTTGTTCACTCATTTGAGCGAATTTTTGAGCGAAGGCCGGATCTGTCAACATTTTTTGCGCCAGTTCGGACGTGGCAGCATCCATGGAGGCCTGCTGCCGGGGTGTTACTCTGGAGGTCGGTGGTGCCGCAGGGCGAACGCCCATCGGGTTTTTCTGGTAGAACTGCATTTGGAGTTGCTGGTTCTCGAGTCCGGCTTTTTCAATTTTGTCGAGCCAGCGCTGGTAATAGGTTTTGGCATCGGGGCTGCCTGCGTTATTCGGACAGGCCTGCCGGTAGGCTTCCGAAAGTGTTGCCGGAGGAGCAGGCAGTTCATTTAATTGCGCAACGGCATCGGTTGCGCTTACGGGTTGTGCTGCAACCGGGATGGCAGCTGCAAAAAGCGCTGTGATCAGGCAGTTAAAAATAGGAAACTTCATGGCTTTGAAAGTGGAGGTTATTTGATCTGGCGGTACGTTTTCCGGCCGCGCAGTGCGGTCAGCAAACCGGCAATAATGACCGCGATGGTGACGAATTGGAGGAGGAATTCTAAAGTTTTCATGGTTGAGATTGTTGAGAGGGTTGAGGTTGTTGAGGGTTGAGATGTTGAGAGGGTTAAGGTTGTTGAGGGTTGAGATTGTTGAGGACTCGCCCAATAGCTTGAGTTACCATCCTCAACATCTCAACCCTCAACAATTTCAACAAAAAATCAGTCTCTTTCCGCTTTCAGTTCGTAGCGTTCGCCGTCGAGGATACCCGAAAGTTCCATGTCATCGCCATCGATTTCCACGTCGAACTTGATGCGTTCGCCATCATTGTTTTCGAGTTCTACTTCGGCATCTTCCTCGTCGAGGGTGTAGTCGCCGCTGGCAGTTTCGCTGGTGCCGTCCGCGTAATTGACGACCCATTCGAAATCGCCATTGGAGCCGGAGTATGCTTCAAATTCCATTTTAGATGCCAGTACGATACTGCCTTTGAGTTCGACGCCATCGACGGTGAATGATTTGAGTTCCCATTCGCCGACAATTTCACCACGCAGGGTAGGTTTTTTGTCTTTTTTGCAGCTGGTAAAAGCCGGCAGCAGGATCATGAGCAGCAGGAATGCAGAGAGGTTTGTTTTTGAAAATACGGTTTTCATTGCTTAATTCAATTTAATGGTTGTTGATGAAATGTTGCGTTGGGCGGAATGTCAATTCCTCCAATCACTTGATAATCAGTGTTTTTGTTTATGAAAATTCTTGTGGTATGCCTTATGTGCTTAAAGCGAAAGGCGTTTGCCAATCTATTGCGTGCCTTTTTTTCTGATAAACAATAGACGAAGGCCATTGAAAAAAAGTCGCAGCCTGTGTGGTTTTTTTTTGAGGATTGGTGATGCTCTATGGAGGTTTTAAGGTGAATTGTGAGTTGTGAGTTGTGAGTTGTGAGTGGCGCTTCGCCCAAGTCTACTCAGTAAAGATTGGGCGAAGCGCCACTCACAACTCACAACTCACCACTCACAATTCACTATTTCCCTTGAAACCTGGTCACCTCATTCTGAATGACCGGCACCGTCTGAAGGTAAGCAAAAACGGCTCTGATTTCCGTTTCACTCAGTCCGGCGTGCGGCAACATCGGGTAATGCAACAGACCACCCTGTGGCTTTTTGGCATAGCGCACGGCATCCACAAATTGTTGTTCGGTCCAGTTGCCGATACCAGTCGCTTTGTCCATGGTAATATTGGCTGTAGGCACGCCTGTCACCCCGTCGAGGTCGAGCATGACCGTACCGCCGCCATAAAAGCCGGGCGTTTTTTCCGGTTCGAGGTCGTTCAGTGTTTTTAAATCGGCACTGTGGCAGGCGAAACAACCGATCATGCCATCGGCAACGTATTTACCCAGCGCGACTTTATTTGTGGTATCCGGTTCCATAATCGGTTGTGCAGGCAAAGGCAACGGCTTGAAAGCCATGTTGCACAGCAGTTTGATCAGGAAATTAGATTTTACGGGTGGAAATTCGCGTTCATCCGCAGCCAGTTCAGGGTCGGGCGAGCGCAGCCAGGCAATGACGGAATGTAGATCTTCTTCCGACATCCGTGGGAATTTGGGCATAAAAGGCGGCACATACTGGCCGGTTTGGGGACGAATACCGGTGCGCAGGAAATAGTACAGTTCGCCGTCGGTCCAGTTGCCGATCCCGTGCGTTTTGTCCTGTGTGATGTTCAGCGAATAGGTATCGCCGAATTCTTTGGGGATATCGGCGCGGAAAGAGCCGGTGAGTTTTTTGGTTTCGGATGAATAATGGCATTCGCGGCAAAGCATGGAGGAAATGCGTTTGCCTTCCGCAATATGCGCCGAATCGACCGGCACTTTCAGGTTTTTGATGGCTTCCGTCATGGCTACCGGATATTTCGGCACGCCTTTGATTTGGATGTACAGCGCGAAAGCACCTACCGCCAGAACGATAAAGCCCACCACGAGCAAGAGGATTCTGAAAAAACGTTTCATAATTAGAAAGTTGGTTAGTTAACAATTAGGCAATGGTACACAGATAAATCTCTTTACGTAAATCAGTCTCAATCGGGATAAATACGGTCAAAAATCTACCTCAAAAAGCGTCTTCATCTGCCGCTCATTCACGCTTTCAGGTATAATCCGAAACAAGGTATTCCGGGCGGTGGCCAGCAAAGGGTGGCTGATCTGTGCTAACCAGCCCAATGTCCGGGAATTGTTGACAATGTATCGTGTCCTTTTGAGCCTCCTCTGTTCGAAGGCGCGGAATGCAACTTCGGGTTTTTCATTTCTGGCCAGTTCATCGGCCAGCACAACCGCGTCTTCTATGGCCTGACAAGCACCCTGCCCCATATTGGGTGTGGTGGCGTGCGCCGCATCTCCGATGAGGACGATCTTGCCGAAAGCGAAGTTTTTTACAGGTTTCAGGTCGATGATATCGTTCCACACCAGGTCTTCATCGCGGGTTTTTGCCAGAATTTGGGCTATTGGCGCATGGTAGTTCCCAAAATGACGTTGCAAATCAGCCACAGTGTACCGGCTCATGTCGGCGTCATTTGCAGGAGCATTGATACAGGCAAACCAGTAAATACGGTTGCCCGACAAGGGAACGATACCGAAACGGCCGTTGGTCCCCCATGTCTCGGAGGCAGCCGACCATTCGAGGTCGCCGGCATCGATAACCGCCCTCCAGCAAGTGTACCCCGCATAACGCGGCACAGCATCGGGCAACAACTGGCGGCGAACAGCCGAATGAATTCCATCAGCCACAATCAGGCAGTCGGTGGTGGCAGAGGTTCCGTCCTGAAATTGAATTGTTATATCCGCTTCGTTTTGTTCTATTTGAACCGCCCGTTTGCCGGTAGTGATGTATTGCGCATCCAGTTCTGACAGCAGCGCTTCGTGCAAATCGGCCCGGTGAATGGCAAAATTATGGAGTCCATAGCGTTGGCTGATCGCCGCCGCATCGGCCAGTGTAATTGTGCTCCCAGCCTGATCGAGTATGGCAAAAGTTGGCAATAGATGACCGCGGGCCACTATTTTATCTGCAATTTCCAGGCGCTGGTAGGCCTTTACGGCATTTGCCGCGAGCAGTAAACCCGCACCCAGCGGTTTAATTTCCGGTGCGGCTTCAAAAACCTGCGCCTGGATTCCGATTTTTTGAAGGGCTATGGCAGTGCTGAGTCCGGCAATACCTGCTCCAAGGATGGTGTATTTCATTTGTGTTGATGTAAGGTGAACCACTTGGGGGTTGTTTTCATTTGGTTTAAGGAGCAATTGTAATATTTATTCGCTAAAACCTGCAACAAAAGTGCGGTCGACCCTGACAGTCCGCCAATCAATTGTAGGTGAATCACGGAATCGGGCGGATGAATCGCCAAAACTGCATACTGAATTTCCAGGCAGATTGCCCGTAAAGTCTAAAATCCCGTTACTTTCGCAGCCATGAAAACATTATTCTCTGCGCGCCCTCTAGCACAATTCGACACTGTTTATGCGCTGTTGCGCATCATCACCGGCTTTTTTATGCTGCTGCACGGCTGGGAAGTTTTTGACGCCACACAAATGGCTGAAAATGGCAAATGGTTGAACGACCTGCATTTTCCCGCGCCGCAATTCATGGCATGGCTCGGAAAAGGCGCCGAACTGATCGCCGGCGCCGGCCTGATGCTGGGTTTTGCCACCCGCCTGATGACGATCCCGATCATCTGTACAATGCTGGTGATCGCATTCGGTATGGGACACGGAAAAATCTGGTACGAAGATCAGCATCCTTTTATGTTCGTAATGTTCGGCGTGCTGTTCCTGTTCGGCGGCGGCGGGAAGTGGAGTTTGGATGGGGTGTTGTTCGACCGG
>JADLCC010000466.1 GCA_020847425.1 Saprospiraceae bacterium | reverse complement strand
GTCATCGTTGGTGATAGTACCCAGGCCGATACCGTCGGTAATAACCACACCACCCGGTGCGCCGCTCAGCAGCACCGTGAACATTTCGTCGGGTTCCACGATATTATCCTGATTGACAAATACGCTGACGGTCGTCGAGAAGGCGCCCCCGGCCAGGAAGCTCAGGGTACCGCCTGAAATAGCTGTAAAATCAGAAGGGCTGGCCGCCGTGCCATCGGCCGTATTGACAGTGAGATTGAAGGCCTCGGAATTATCGTTGCGGGTCACAGTAAATGAAAAGGAGCTGGAGCCGCCACCCGAGCCTTCGTCCGCCATTCGGTCGCCGATGGTAACGGTAGTAGGTGTTTTGAAGCCGAAATCGACGCGGTTATTGGTATTCATATCGACGCCGTCGGGTTGCGTGCCGTAAGCAACCGTGAAAGCTGCGGTAGCTACACCAAAACCGCTGACCGGGTTGCCGTTATCATCATTGTCTAATGTGCTAAAGTCAGGATCGGAGGGGCCCGTCAGCGGGCTGCTGGCGTATGGTGCGCCGGCATTGTAGAGCGCGCCGCCCATGGCAAAATTGCTGGCTGCCACCTCTAGGATATAGGTGCCGGGGCAAACGGCAAAAGAGTACAAGCCGCCACCCGCAGTAGTGGCAAACGCAATCGGAACACCGTCTGCTATGGTTAGCGCGCCATCGCCATTATCCAGGTAAATATTGACCACGACGCCATTGATACCGGCGTCGGTACCCACGTCGTAGTTACCGTCACGATCGATATCGTTGTACACCAGGTTACCCAGGGTAAGGCTGCTGAAAGGTGTCAGGGTCGGGTCGGAAATGCCTGGAAGAGCAGTGTCATCCGTTTGCTTGGTAGTGAAGTTGGTTCCCGATACATTGCTTTGGTTGCTGATATCACCGCCGGGAACGGTACCTGTCGGGCAGGCATTGGCATTCACATCCACTTCATAGGTGATGCAGATTTGTTTACCGGCGGGCAGTGTGAAACCTGTGGGTGGGAAGGTTTGCGCCTGCACCGAAGCAGTAACCAAGAGGGATAAGACAAGAACTGCAAGGAAGCGGTTTGCAATTTTTTGTACAATATTTTCCATGAAGATTTTTTTAAAAAAAATATGATCGATTAGTAATTGAGGGTTGGATTATAAAGCCCGTTTATTCAAGCATTCACAGAAAATAGTACTTTTATCTTGAATCAGTTGATGCGCCTGTTCGTCGCAGGCATGCTCCAGTTGGATGTTGCGAAAAATTCCTTTGCCCGTAGTCCCGTTTCGATGATGATCTCATCCGTTTGGGTGGTATACAGTAGATATAGATACAGCAAAAAAAGTGCCGCCCTTGACCAAAGAGCGCTTAGTTGCTAAAAAACGGTTTACGAAGGAAAAACTGTCGGATATATCCCGGAAGTACCTAACAAGGTATGTACAGAAGTTTGCATGGAAGTACATACCAGTAGTGGAAGGCGAAATAAGCCTTTTTTCTCTGCTCCCTACAGAAGAGGAAACAGGCATAAAAAACTTTTGCATGAGATTATAGAATTGTTTTCTGAAAAGGTATTAGGGATTATTCTTAGTATTGGCTGTCAAAGGTAACAAATATTTTAATTTATGCAATGTTTTGTGAAAGCGTCTTAAAACTGGCGGCGCCTCCGGCGGCAATGGCTGGGTGAATTTTGCCTTATCAGACTTGCAGGGTAGAACTTTACTTATACATCTTTTCAATTTCCCCCGCATACTGCTGTGCAATCACCTCGCGCCTCATTTTCAGCGTCGGCGTGAGCAGGCCGTTTTCCGGCGTCCAGGGTTCGTACAGCAACTGAAACTGCCGCACTTTTTCGATGGTTCCGAGCCGGACCTCGTTGATGGCCTCTATTTCCTGCCGGATCAGTTTCTCCACTTTGGGGTTCAGGATCATAAACTGCGGGGCGGTCCAATGCACCTTGTTTTCCCTGCACCAGTTTTCCAGTATGGCAAATTCCGGCACGATCAGTACGCCGACAAAAGGCCGGTTGGCGCCCGTCACCATACACTGACTGATAAATGGCGAACGCAACAATTGTTGCTCCACAAAAGCCGGCGCGACGAATTTGCCGGAAGTGGTTTTAAAAATCTCGCTTTTCCGGCCGGTTACTTTTAAAAATCGTTTATGCTCGAAACGGCCCACATCACCCGTGCGGAACCAGCCGTCGGGCGTAAAACGCGAAGCCGTTTCCTCGGGCAGGTGCAGGTAACCGCTCATCACATTCGGGCCGCGCACCTCAATCTCTCCGTTGCCTTCTTCGTCCTGTTCCATGCTGATGCGCACTTCCACGCCTGGCGCAGGTATACCAACCGTGCCAAAATGTACGCCGCCGGGTTCGAAGCGGTTAAAGGCGATCACAGGGCTGGTTTCGGTAAGTCCGTAACCTTCCCGCACTTCGATGCCCGCAGCGGAAAACAACCTGCCCAGTCGCGGTTGCAAGGCCGCCGCACCGACAGCGATGTAGCGGATGCGTCCGCCCATCCGCTTGCGCCATTGCCGGAACACGAGCACATCGGCCAGCAGGCGTTTGATATAATAGTCGAACGGCAGCGACGCTCCACCGGAATACGGGTAGCGCTCGCCCAGGGCCATGGCCCAGTCGAGTATTTTTCTGCGCAGCGCCCCACCCTTTCCACGCTCTTCCTGCAGGCGCTCATACATGCGCTCCAGCACCCGGGGCACGGCAGTCATAAAATGCGGGCGGACCTCCGGCAGTATTTTCGGCAGCCACTCCACAGACTCGGCAAACCACACCGGTGCGCCGGCGGCCTGGTAGGCATAGGTCACCATACGTTCAAAAATATGGCTCATGGGCAAAAAACTGACCACCGTGGTGCCGGGACCAACCGGCACTATCGCCAACACTGATTTGATATTGCTGATGATGTTGCCATGGGTCAGCATCACACCTTTTGGCAAACCCGTCGTGCCGGAAGTGTATAAAATGGTAGCCAGGTGATCGGGGCGGATGCCCTCGCGGAGGTAGCGGATGCGCCCGCTCAGGTGTTCGTCGGGATCGCAGCACAACTCCGCCCAGGGCTTTAGTGATGTGGCTACGGTGCCGCCCGTTTCCGCTTCCGGCAACTGATCCTGAAAAGAAAACAGGAGAGGTAATTGCACTTCGGCAGCATCCAGTTTGGCCAGCATGGCGGCATTGCTGACAAAACAGGCGCGCAAACCGGCATCCTGCGTGATGTGCCGGATCTCATCGGGTCGGGCGGTAGCGTGTATCGGAACGGGGACCATACCGACCTGAAGCAGCGCCGCATCGGCGATTACCCACTGCGGGCTGCCGCAATGGGCAAGAATGCCCACCTTGTCGCCTTCGTGCAGGCCGCAATGCAGCAATCCGGCGCTGAGGCGGTCGCGTTCGAGCAGTATGGCCTCCGTGGTCCAGGTTTGCCACCGGTTGTCGCTGCGCCCAGCCATGGCAACTTGCTGCGGGTAGCGGTATTGCTGGTATTCCAGTACTTCAAAAAGGCGATTGAAATCCATTTGCACGGTAGATGGAGGTTAATGGTTCCACACTATCCGCCCGAAAAATAGTCTTTTGGGCCAAAATGCAGGATAATTTCTTCAAAACGGCTTTTGTGTTAAAGTTTTAGCGAACGGACTGCCACTTTCTGCCAAACATATTTGTCTTTTGCAGGGTTAAGTAGTTATCCGTTATTGGTTATTGGTTATCGGTGTTCATAATCAAGCACTTACAAAGCGTTTAACCAAAACGAACTTTGACCTTTTACTTCAATACCAACCCGGCTCCGCCTATGCAACGATTTTTTACACACATGTACCTATGCCTGGTGCTGTTCACCGT
>JADLCC010000465.1 GCA_020847425.1 Saprospiraceae bacterium | reverse complement strand
GTCGTGAGTCGTGAGTGGCACTTTGCCCAATCTTTACTTCGTAGATTTGGGCAAAGTACCACTCACAACTCACGATTCACAACTCACGAAAAACTAAACCCGATCCTCCTTTTCCAGGTCCTGAAAATAGTGCACCGCCGCTATTTTCAGGACTTTTTCTTGCTGGCGGGTATCTTGCGCGGGCATTTCCCGTACCTGCCGGTAATGCGGCCAGCCGTCATCGTCGCGCCCTACAAATTCAAAATATTCCTCGCTGGCCAGCAGCCTGCACACCGCAATGTGCATCAGGTCCTGTTTTTCTTCTTTGGAAAAACTGCGTTTCCAGCGCCCCAGTTCCTGTATTCCGATCAGAAACAATACCGTATTCAGGTCGGGGAGGGCCTCCTGACGCATTGCTTCTTTTACCTTATGCTGCACGCGCAACCATTCAAAGTCTAGTTCCCAATCTTCCATGTGAGTTGTTAGTTGTGAGTCGTGAGTCGTGAGTCGTGAGTCGTGAGTGGCACTTTGCCCAATCTTTACTTCGTAGATTTGGGCAAAGTGCCACTCACGACTCACGACTCACAACTCACAACTCACGAGTTTGCTGCGTAAAAATCCCTCCACCACCGACAGCCCGCGCTCCAGGTCGTGGTTGTTGTTGATCACAATATCCGCTTCTTCTTTATAGGGCTGTATAAACCGTTCGAAAGAGGGCAATACATGGTGTTCGTATTTGTACAACACATCTTCGATGGGGTAGCCCCGTTCAACCTGGTCGCGATGAATGCGGCGAATAACCTTCAGGTTTTCTTTGGCATTGATAAAAACTTTCAGGTCCAGCAAGGGAGCAATTTTTTTGTAGTGGAATACAAACAGCCCTTCGATAACAATAACCGGCGCCGGCTGAAACACCAGCATCTTGGGTTTGGCCCCGGCATTGTTGAACGTGTATTCCTCGATGGTGATGGTTTCGCCACGCATCAGGCCCTGCAAATCGTTTCGGAATTTCTTCTTGTTGAAAGACTTGGGCAGGTCAAAATTGTACTCGTCGTTGTGGTCCTTGTGTTGTTTGTCGCGGGGCAGGTAGTAGTCATCCTGCGATACAATACACAATTCCGAAAGGGCAAAGCGCTCGCGCAATCGCCTGATAAAAGTTGTTTTACCACTGCCGCTGCCGCCGCAGATCCCGATGACGTAAGGTTTCATACGTGTGTGTGTTGGTGTTTTAGTGTTTTGGTGTTTTTGTGTTTTAGGGCTTCCTGCTAAGCACCGAGAGCGAGTCGATGCCAACCTCAATCACGTAAGAACAAATGCCATGTGTGTGTACCTCCAAAACACCAAAATACTAAAACACAAAAACACTTGACTACCCGGACAAAAGCGGGGCAAAATTAGGCTTTCGCGCCTGAAATTTTTGAGAACCAATTGCGAAGCGTACATTTCGCCGGTTAATAATACCTGATTTGAAGGCCGGGGACACTTTCGAGAGAAAGGAAATTGCTATAAATATTTGATTATCAATAATTTATAATTATTTCAAGTGTTTTAGCGCCTTCAAACGACAAATCCTATTTGCTCACTTTTTTCATTTTTTCCGTTTGATATGGATCGACTGATCGGCATTTTCGGCATTATACTCATTTTGGGTACCGCTTATTTATTGTCCAATAATCGCAAAGCGATTAATTACCGCACGGTCGGTATGGGCTTACTGGTGCAGGCATTGCTGGCTGTATTCATTCTGAAAACGCCCGTCGGTAAAGACATTTTTGCATGGTTGGGAAGAGCCGTTACCAAAGTTTTAAGTTTCTCCGACGAGGGCGCGAAGTTTGTTTTTGGTATTCTGGCCGATCAAACCAAATTGGGGCAGTTTTTTGGTCCTGAAAACGGTTTCATCTTCTTTTTCCGGATTATCCCGACCATCATATTTGTGGCTTGCCTGGTCAATATTTTTTACCATATCGGGCTAATGCAATGGATTGTGGAAAAACTCGCCAAGGGCCTCAACTATTTTATGAAAGTGAGCGGCGCCGAAGCCCTGAGCAATATTTCGAGTGCGTTCGTGGGTCAGGTAGAAGCGCAAATTATGATCAAGCCCTACCTGAAAAGCATGACCAAATCCGAACTTATGGCATCCATGACCGGTAGTTTTGCCTGTATCGCAGGGGGCGTCATGGCAACTTATATTCTGTTTGGTGTAAAAGCGGAATACCTGATTGCCGCCAGTATTATGGCAGCTCCGGGTGCGTTGGCTATCTCTAAAATCATGCACCCCGAAACAGAAGAGTCTGAAACACAGGGCGTTGTGAAACTAAAAGTAGGCAAACAGCACTCCAATATTGTAGATGCTATTTCTGCAGGTTGCTCCGATGGCCTTAAAGTCGGCCTGAACGTACTGGCCATGCTGGTCGGTTTTCTGGCGCTGATTGCCCTGATCAATTATATTCTTGGCGCGGCAGGCGGCCTGGTCGGCTACCCTCAGTTCGGTTTGAACACGATCCTCGGTGGTCTCTTTTCCGGATTTGCCTTTGCCATGGGCGTTCCGTGGCACGAAGCACCACAGGCAGGCGCACTGATGGGCACGAAATTGGTAGCCAATGAATTTGTCGCTTACCTGCAACTCAAACCCATCATCGAACAACACGTGCTGTCTGAAAAAACAGTAGCCATTATTAGTTTTGCACTCTGCGGTTTTGCCAATTTCGGCTCCGTCGGTATCCAGATTGGTGGTATTTCCGCCCTCGAACCCAGCCGGCGGGAAGACCTGGCCAAACTTGGTTTCCGGGCGCTGATTGCCGGTACACTGGCGAGTTATTTGTCGGCAACGCTGGCGGGAATACTTTTTTAGGAAGGAGGGATGAGGAATGAGGGATGAAAGGGGCGCATTGCTACAAATGCTTATTCCTCATCCCTCATTCCTCATCCCTAAAATAAATGCCTATGCGTTTGTCCGGTTTTTTGATCTGCTGTTTATTGGGGGGCGTGCTGCCTATGGCCCCTCCGGGTACGCCTGTGCTTTTCGATCAGGCGCCGGCAGTACCATCAGGCCCAGGTCCTGACTCCATCTTGTTTTTGGAAAAGCAAAAGATAGGTCTGGAGGCATCAACTATTGCAGGCAGGACTGTTGCGATCGCGCGTTCCTTTCTGGGCACGCCTTATGTAAAAGGTTGCCTGGACCGCCATGCGGAAGAACGGCTGACCGTGGATCTTGACGAACTGGATTGCTGGACTTTTGTGGAAAACAGCCTGGCTATTGCGCAGGCAGGGCAAGGGGATTTTACTTCCTACAAGACTCATTTGCAACACCTTAGGTATTGGGGTGGCGATGTGAATGGATATGGATCGCGGATACATTATTTTACAGGATGGTTATTGCAGGCGGAAAAAACAGGCGTACTCGAAGACCTGACTAAAGCATTCGGAGGCGTACCGTACCGAAAAAAAATCGGGTATATCTCGGCCCGGCCCGGCAAGTTTCCCAAAATAAAACAAGCGGCTAACCTGCGCGATTTGCAGGCCGCAGAAAAACGGATCAACGCGCACACCTGGTTTTATATTCCCCAAAACCGCATCGCAAAAATGGAACACCTGATCCGCGAAGGCGATATTGTGTCGCTCACTTCCGCCAAAGCGGACCTCGACATTGCACACCAGGGATTTGCCGTAAAAATAAACGGCCGGATTCACCTGATGCACGCTTCTTCGCTCTCCCACCGGGTGATTATCTCCAAACAACCGCTGTCGGCGTATGTAATCAGCCAACGTGGGCAAACTGGCATCATGGTAGCGCGGCTCCGGTAATATTTTTACTAAGAATTATGGAATGTGCCGGTGTATTCAGCATATTTACGCTCTGCAAAAGTGAGTGGTGAGTCGTGAATCGTGAGTGGTGCTTCGCCCAAGAAGACAATGTATGATTTGGGCGAAGTGCCACTCACGATTCACGACTCACCACTCACGACTAACGCTCACAACCGAATTGTCTGAAATATTATGGAAAAGCCCTGGCTTAACATTTACCCCGCCGGCGTACCGGTCAACATCGACCCCGACCAATACCCGCGCCTCCTCGATATGCTGGAGGAGTGTTTTCAAAAATACCGGGACCTGCCCGCCTTTGTTTTTATGGGTAAAACCATCACTTTCGGTCAGGTGGACGAACTGAGTACGGCTTTTGGCGCGTACCTGCATTCGCGCGGACTCGAACCCGGCGACCGCATCGCACTGATGATGCCCAACATGCTGCAATACCCGATTGCGCTTTTTGGCGCATTGCGCGCCGGACTCATACTGGTCAACACCAATCCGCTGTACACACCGAGGGAGATGAAGCACCAGTTCACCGACTCGGGCGCCAAAGCCATTGTGATTGCGGAAAATTTTGCTTCCAACCTGCAGCAGGTTATTGGCGACACACAAATTAAAACGATCATCGTCACCAGCGTCGGCGAAATGCTCGGTCTGAAAGGCATGATTGTCAATTTTGTGGTGCGCCGCATCAAAAAAATGGTGCCGAAATTCAACCTGCCCAATACGGTCCGTTTTAAAGAAGCCTTGAGCCAGGGACGGAAATTCACCCTGAAACCTTTCCAGACCGGCCCCGATGACACCATCGCGCTGCAATATACAGGTGGAACAACCGGCGTTTCAAAAGGCGCTATGCTGACCAACCGGAATATCGTAGCCAACATGCTGCAAATCAAAGCCTGGCTGTCGCCTGTGCTGCAAGAACGGGAAGTGATAGCGCTCTGCCCACTGCCACTGTACCATATTTTTGCGTTTACGGTCAATTGCCTGGCATTTATGAGCTGCGGCGGTCGCAATATCCTGATTGTCAATGCCCGCGACCTACCGGGACTGATCAAGGAATGGCGCACGCACAAACCCAATATCGTTACCGGCGTCAATACCTTGTTCAACGGATTGCTCAACCATCCGGATTTTGCCACACTGGATTTCAGCAGCCTGAAAGCCACCGTGGGCGGTGGTATGGCTGTTCAGCGCGCCGTGGCCGAACGCTGGCAGCAAGTCACTGGTTGCCTCCTTACAGAAGGCTACGGCATGACGGAAAGCAGTCCGGTACTGACAGTCAACCCCGTCGACGAAACCATGCGGCTGGGCACGATCGGTATGCCGGTGCCTTCTACCGATCTGCGCATTGCCGATGACCTGGGCAATCCGCTCCCGCCCGGCCCCGAAAATGTAGGTGAAATACAAGCCAAAGGGCCTCAAATTATGAAAGGCTACTGGCAGCGCCCCGAAGCCACTGCCGAAACCATCAAAGACGGGTGGCTTTGCACCGGCGACATGGGCTTTATGCACCCCGACGGCTTTTTCCAGATCGTCGATCGCAAAAAAGATATGATCCTGGTCTCCGGATTTAATGTGTATCCGAATGAAATTGAGGATGTACTCGCCATGCACCCGAAAATCCTGGAATCCGCAGCCCTGGGTTTGCCGGATGAAAAATCGGGTGAAGTGGTACAGGTCTTTATTGTCAAAAAAGACCCTTCGCTGACGGAAGCGGAGGTTATAGAACACTGCCGCACCAACCTCACTCCGTATAAAGTACCCAAAAAAGTGCAGTTCCGCACCGAACTTCCCAAAACCAATGTGGGGAAAATACTGCGTCGGGAATTGAGAGACGCGTAATGTAGGAATGAGGGATGAGGAGTGAGGAATGATGTGC
>JADLCC010000464.1 GCA_020847425.1 Saprospiraceae bacterium | reverse complement strand
TGTATGTTTGCAGTGTATTAATTACATAGTACACTAATTCACTAAAACAAAAGGCTTATGATTGCCATCAGTGGAATGTCATTCAGGTACAAAAGCAGGCAACCGGTACTGGACAACCTGACTTTCAACATGGAAGCGGGCGGGGTGTACGGGATATTGGGCGCCAACGGCGTCGGCAAAACCACCCTGCTGCACCTGATCGGGGGTTTATTGTTTCCAAAATCGGGAGAAATTACAGTAGACGGCCACAGGCCCGGTGCGCGCAGGCCTGCATTTCTGGAACAGGTTTTTTATGTACCGGTTGACTTCGAACTACCTCGGTTGCAGGTGGGGGTTTACCAAAAACGGTACGCGCCATTTTATCCGAAATTTGACCTCCAGGTTTGGAATAATGCATTGCAAATCTTTGGTATTCAACCGGATATGCAACTCCAAGCCCTTTCGTTCGGCCAAAGAAAAAAAGTGCTGCTCAGTTTTGCGCTGGCCAGCGGCTGCCGCGTTTTGTTGTTCGACGAACCGACCGACGGACTGGATATTCCTTCCAAAGACAGTTTCCGCCGCCTGCTGAGCGCGCAAATCGACGAACAACGCCTGGCCGTCATTACCACCCACCATGTACACGATGTAGCTATGTTGCTCGATCACCTGATTATTTTAAAAGAGCATGCGCTGCTGCTGCAAGCCTCCCTCCAGGATTTGACGAATCATATCCGCACCGTGACGGCCGGCCAACTGCCGCCTGCAAACAACCTGCTTTATTCCGAACGGGTACCTGGCGGATACCATTGCCTGGTACGCAACACTGAAATGCAGGAGGGTCCGCTCGACCTCGAACTGCTGTTTAAAGCCTTGCAAATGCATCCTGAAATCGTTCAAAATACCTTGCGCTATGAAAAACAAGTTTGATTTTCAACGGTTTGTGCGCGTGCTGCGCCTCAGTTGGCAGACCCAGCCCCTGTTGCCCTATATCGTGCTGGTGGCAGCCGTGCCCTTGCTGTACCTGTACTTTTTCGGGGATGCCAGAAGTATGTTCGTTTCCCTGCGGAATGAAAATCCATTCCTGGCATTCAGCGCCTATTTTTGTATTGCCGGCTGGCTTTATGCGGGCATGGCGTATAGCGAACTGAGCAAACCCGCCGCTGCCGTCCGTTATTTACTGGTGCCCGCTTCCACGCTCGAAAAATGGCTGGCCAAAGCGGTGTTGGCGCTGGTTGTTTTTCCGCTCGTTACCTGGCTTAGTTTCAATCTCGCTTTTAAAGGTTTTGAACTATTTTCCGTTCGCTTTTTTGCCTTCCGGTATTCGGCCATAGACTGGTATTCCAGAGATATGCTGGTGACGTTCTTTTTCTTCTATCTATCGTTGCCTGTCGCGTATGCCTCAGGCCTGATCTGGAAGCGATTCGGCATAGTCAAGGGATTTGTTTTCGTTTTTGTATTATTTCTAATCCTTTTTCAGGTAATAGGAATTGGTTTTGAAAAATACCCATACGATTCAGGCCAGGGAGTGCTGCTGCAGGAAACGAACCTGCCTTTTTTAGAACTGGACTGCGATGACGCGACGCGACGTCTGGTCGGGCTTTTCTGGTTGCTGGCTGCTTATGTGCCTTCCTTGTTATTGCTGGCGGCTTCTTATTTTTTAATCCGCGAAAAGGAACTCTGAACTATGGAATTTCAAACACAAACCGCTATCTGGATGCAAATTGCCCGCCAGATAGCCACCCGCATCATGTCGGGCGAATGGGCGCCGGGTGAACGCATACCCTCCGTCCGCGATCTGGCGGCGGAAGTATTGGTCAATCCCAATACCATTGTGCGCTCGGTCACTTTTTTACAGGACGAAGGTATTATTGTCAACCAGCGGGGTATCGGCTATTTCGTGGCCGGCGATGGCGTGGCAAAAGCCCGGGCACTGCACAAAAAGGCATTTATGGAGGAGCTATTGCCCGTCTTTTTCCAGACAATAGACCAACTGGGTATCCGGTGGGACGAACTCCAATCATGGTATCAACAATATCAAAACAATCTGAAACAATGAAAACAGGACTTATCATGGTTGCTTCAGCCCTTGCACTTTTTACCGGCACTACGATCTGGGCCGCATTTAAAACCGTTCCCAGAAAAGTGTATCACTACAAGATGAACGAACCGGGAACTGCCCAGGCGCCTGATCGCGTCGATGCCGGTTCTTATTTTTATGCGTCTGAAAAAACGTCTTACATCAGTGTCAGCATACCCGTATCGGTTGAACTGGACGATAGTTTTAACGGGGTGGAACTGCGGGGCGATACCAGTATGTTCCGCTACATCCAGGTAAAAACAAACACCGGTACAGGGCGACAAAAGAACATCGAAATCTGGTGCAGAACGCTACAAACAGGCGACACAGGAGCGGGGGCTTTAGATAACAAACTTGTACTGGACATGCTGAGCAAGTCCAATGTCAGTGTTCGGGTAGGTATCGGTTCCGGCCGGATGCCCGGTCCAGGTTATCGCCGCCTTTCG
>JADLCC010000463.1 GCA_020847425.1 Saprospiraceae bacterium | reverse complement strand
TGTTCCAATCCTCTACGACGAGTAAATCATACCTTTACAGCAAATCACACCCGACCATGCCCGCACCAGATTTTTCCCAGATCGAATTCGACCCTGCCCTGCGCCCCGATGCGCCCCTGGAACAAGTTGCGCCGTCTTCCTTTCGCCGCTTCGTAGCGGGCATACCACCATTTCTCGGCGGCCCTTATGCTGCCATGTATGTCACGCAGCCCTGGACGATACGCCAGTACGCGGGCTTTTCTACCGCCGAAGCCAGCAATGCTTTTTATCGCCGCAACCTCGCTGCCGGGCAAAAAGGCCTTTCCGTTGCATTCGACCTGGCTACCCACAGGGGTTACGATTCCGACCACCCGAGGGTGCAGGGCGATGTAGGTAAAGCAGGCGTCGCTATCGATTCTGTGGAAGACATGAAAATCCTGTTCGACCAGATCCCGCTCGACCAGATGTCAGTTTCCATGACCATGAACGGCGCGGTTATTCCGATTATGGCATTTTATATTGTAGCGGCGGAAGAACAGGGCGTGACGCCGGAAAAACTATCAGGCACCATCCAGAATGACATCCTGAAAGAATTTATGGTACGCAACACCTACATCTACCCGCCGGGACCGAGCATGCGCATCATCAGCGATATTTTTGCCTATTGTGCCAAAAAAATGCCCAAATTCAACTCTATTTCCATTTCCGGCTATCATATGCACGAAGCCGGTGCGCCTGCGGAAATAGAGTTGGCTTATACACTTGCCGACGGCCTGGAATACATTCGCGCCGGTCTGGCTGCCGGGCTCGACATCGACGACTTCGCACCGCGCCTGTCGTTTTTCTGGGGTATCGGGATGAACCATTTTACCGAAATCGCCAAAATGCGCGCCGCCAGGCTGCTGTGGGCCAAAATGCTGACACCATTTCACCCGAAAAGCAATAAATCGCTGGCTTTGCGCACGCATTGCCAGACTTCCGGCTGGTCGCTGACCGAACAGGATCCGTTCAACAATGTCGCCCGCACCTGCATCGAGGCCATGGCAGCCGTTCTGGGCGGTACGCAAAGCCTGCACACCAATTCGTTTGATGAAGCGATGGCGCTACCGACCGACTTTTCGGCAAAAATTGCCCGCGACACCCAGATTTTTATCCAAAAAGAATCGGATGTAACCAGGGCAACAGACCCCTGGGCTGGTTCCTACTACGTCGAAAAACGCACCGAACAACTGGTGGAAGCCGCCTGGAACCTGATACAGGAGGTAGAGCAACTCGGTGGCATGGCCAAAGCCATTGAAGAAGGTTTGCCCAAACTCCGCATCGAAGAGGCCGCTGCCCGCAAACAGGCGCGCATCGACGCCTGCGTGGAAAAAATTGTAGGCGTCAATGTTTTTCAGGTAAACGACAACGAAAAATTTGACATCCTGGAAGTCGACAACACTGCCGTCCGGGAATCGCAGATTCAACGCCTGAAAGATGTCAGGCAGCACCGCAATGAAGAAAAGGTGCAGCAGGCGCTGAACGCGCTCCGGCAACTGGCCGCCACCAAAGCCGCCGCAGATGGCATCCTGGAAGAGGACATGGATAAAAACCTGCTGGCGCTTGCCGTCCAGGCAGCCCGCCACCGCGCTACCCTCGGAGAAATATCATTGGCGATGGAAGATGCTTTCGGACGATATATCGCCACCACCCGTTCTATTACAGGTGTATATGCCGCCAATATGAGCAACAACGAAGATTTTGAAAAAGCCCGCCGCTTAGCCGATACATTCGCTGCACAGGAAGGCCGCCGCCCGCGTATTATGATTGCCAAACTGGGCCAGGACGGTCACGACCGGGGTGCAAAAGTTATCGCCACGGCATTTGCTGACCTCGGTTTTGATGTGGATATCGGCCCTATGTTCCAGACGCCCGCAGAAGCGGCACGACAGGCTGTTGAAAATGACGTGCACATCCTGGGCATTTCTTCCCTTGCAGCCGGACACAAAACCCTGGTACCACAAACCATAGCGGCACTCCGGGAACTGGACCGCGAAGATATACTGGTCGTCGTCGGTGGCGTGATTCCACAGCAGGACTACGAATACCTGCGGAATGCCGGCGCGGCAGCCATTTTCGGCCCGGGAACGGTGGTGGCGAAGGCGGCGCAGGAGTTGCTGGAAGGTTTGATGGGTTGAGGTTGTTGAGATGTTGAGGGTTTAGATTGTTGAGGGTGGTAACTCAGGCTTTGAGTGGCTAAACTCAACAATCTAAACCCTCAACATCTCAACAACCTCAACCAGCATGGAACCAAGTTTTAATTTTAAGTGTTTTTGTGGCTGTTTAATACATTATGGAAATAGGAACCGTAGTAAAATCCACCGGCAGTTGGTACAATGTAATGCTCGACTCGGGTGAAATGATGCAGTGCCGTATCGTAGGCAAATTTCGCCTCGACGATATTCCGCTGACCAACCCGGTTGCCGTTGGCGACTATGTGGAAGTACATCCTGAAGGCGACGGGCATGGGATGATCAAAAAAATATTGCCCCGCCGCAATTGCGTGATACGCCAGTCGCCCCGCCGCAAGCACGATCTGCATTTAATGGCTTCCAATATCGACCAGGCCGTATTGATTGTTACCGTTGTGGAGCCGATGCTGAAACCCGGTTTTATCGACCGTTTTTTGGTGATGACGGAGCGCGACGAAATACCGGTAACGATTGTTTTTAACAAAAGCGACCTGTACGACGCCGAGGACATGGAAAAATTTGAAGAGATGAAAGCCGTTTATACCAAAATCGGTTATGGCGTGCTGCTCACTTCCGTTACACAAAACGTTGGTTTAGATACCTTTAAATCCATCTTGCAAGGCAAAACAACACTGGTCAGCGGCCAGTCGGGCGTGGGCAAAAGCAGCCTCGTCAATGCCATACAAAAGCACCTCGAATTGCGCACGAGCGAGATCAGCGATTACTCCGGCAAGGGGCAGCACACCACTACTTTTGCTGAAATGTTCGAACTGGACTTCGGCGGGCGGCTGATCGACACACCAGGTATCAAAAACCTCAGTTTTAATGACAAGGACAAAGCCAACCTGGCACACAGTTTCCGGGAGTTTTTTGCGCTTTCCAAAAACTGCCGCTTCGGCGGCGCCTGCCTGCACCGCAACGAACCCGGCTGCGCCGTACACGAAGCACTGCGACAGGGGGAAGTGAGCGAACTGCGCTTCATGAATTACCTCGGGCTGCTGGAAGAGGCGGAAGACCAGAACTCCTGGGAACGGAACAAGGAGTTTTAGTTTTATGTGGTAAAAATCTACTCTTTACGGTTTACTTCCGGTGTTACAATTTCTTTCTCCTTCCATTCTGCCAGATCGAGCAGTTCCGTTTTCCCTTCTTTCAACATTTTCACCAACGCGCAGCAATGCTCAAAAAAAGTGCGCGCGGCATCGGGATCCAAGGTTTTGCCCGGCTTGTATGCGATGAGGTAATAATTGCTTCCTTCCAGGTGCACGGGCGGTCTTTCTGTTAGAAAAGCCTGCAAGGCAGGGGTAAATTTTTCGCGGATCAATTGTTCAAAATTGCTCGTCAGCCAGAATTTTTCAGAAAAATCAGGGCTGTCAGAAAAATTGATGTCTTCCTTCCAGCCGGTCATTTTCAGCACTTTATGCCACCATGTTTCGGGTTTCAGGCGAAAATCAGGCAGGTACCAGTTTTTATCGTTGGCGAAAAACACAGTTTGAGTGATCCTGTGGCTGCTTTTCCCAGTGGAAACAACATAGGAATAGTCAAATAAATACACCTCGGTATCCTCCACCTGACCGCGCAGGATATTGCTCACGTGGCCATTTCTGAACCAGGATCTGCCTTCTCGTGAAAAAAGTTCGAATTGTTGGAGTTGACGCCCGAGGCTCAGCGAATCTTTGGGCAAAACGGACAGGCCCAGTCCCTGCCCAAGTGCCTCCATTTCTGCCAGTCGTCGCGCTTCTCGGCGCGATTTCCAGATAAAAACAGTGGCGAAAATAGCCGTGAACAAACCTGTCATAGCGAGCAGGGCATTTATCGCTTCGGAGGCAAAGAGTAGCATAGCGAATTGATTTAAGCCGTAAAAGTGCTAAAAAATTGCGGAATTTGTATTTGCAACGGGTATTGTACTTTTGCTCCATGCTAATGACGAAGCGCTGCGACAAGGGGAAGTGAGCGAACTGCGCTTCATGAATTGCTTCGGGCTGTTGGAAGAGGCGGAAGACCTTTTAATCGCTCCTCTTTGCCAATAGGAGACATCCCGGCAAATGTCTTTTCCCCTTTTTCCGCAATCCGGCTACCTTCATACTTTAATTCAGGTAATGTTAAAAATTGCCTCAACTGACTGTACAAACTGCTTTAAACAACTCTTATGTTGAAAAAAATTATCGCTCCGCTTTCGTTCCTGTGCCTGCCTGTGTTGTTGTTAGCACAGCCGAAAATCCAATTGGTAGATTTTGTTTCCGGACTGAACGGCCCGGTAGATCTTGCCCACTGCGGCGACAGCCGTCTTTTTGTAGTCGAACAGGATGGTATTATTAAAGTAATTGATTCGCTCGGCGTCGTGTTGCCTGCGCCTTTCCTGAATATAGACCCGAGGGTCAATTCTACCGGAAACGAACAAGGTTTGCTGGGACTTGCTTTTCACCCCAACTATGCGCAGAACGGCTACTTTTTTGTGTATTACACCCAAAACAACGGCGGCGACACCCGCGTATCGCGCTTTTCGGTGATGCCCGACGATCCGAACAAGGCCGATCCGAACAGCGAACTGACCATCCTCGAACAGGATCAGCCTTTTAGCAACCACAATGGCGGTTGTATCAAATTCGGCCCCGACGGGTATTTGTACATCGGGCTGGGTGACGGCGGTTCGGGCGGCGACCCGCAGGGAAACGGTCAGAAAAAAACTACTTTCCTGGGAAAAATTCTGCGCATCGACGTGAATAATTCCACTGTGGATGCCCCATATGTAGTGCCTTCCGACAATCCGTTTGTAGGTAACACTGCCTACTTGCCTGAAATATGGTCCCTGGGCCTCCGCAACCCCTGGCGTTTTTCTTTCGACCGCTTGAACGGCGACATGTGGATCGGCGATGTGGGCCAGGGCGACCGGGAAGAAATCGATTATGAGCCTGCTGGAACAGGTGGCCGCAACTACGGCTGGCGTTGTTATGAAGGTAATATCGCTTTTAATACCGGCGGTTGCCTCCCGGCTTCTAACTACACCGGCCCTGTTTTTGACTACGACAATTCTTCGCTGGGATGTTCTGTCACAGGGGGCTTTATTTACCGGGGCGCCAAATACCCGGACTTGTACGGCGTGTACCTGCATGCCGACTATTGCAGCGGCCGCTGGTGGGCTACCCGCAAAAATGCAGACGGCAGTTTCAATACTTCCGTTCTCGGCAATCTCCCTGATTATGAATACAGCAGCTTTGGTGAAGACCGCAACGGTGAATTGTACGTCACCCTGCTTTCTTCCGGTAAAATTCAGAAAATCAAGGAGATATGCTCCCCTTTTCAGGTGAGCACCACGAGCGTCAATAGCCCGGTGTGCGATAATTCCCTGAGCGGATGGGTGTTTTTGGATACTGTTGGAACAACCGGAAATGTTAGTTTCATCTGGTCGAACGGCCAGAATGAAAAAGACATCGTCTACCTCAATCCGGGTACTTACACGGTGATTGCGACCAATGGAAACGGCTGCTCCCGCGTTCAGTCGTATGTTATTGAAAATGCCAGTCCTCCTGCGCCGATTCTGCTGAGTGGCGACCTCGTACTCTGCGGCGGCGACAGCATCCAACTGGCCACTTCGGAAGCGCCTGCAGAATACGGCTACCAATGGAGCAATAACCAGATTGCCATCCAGGGCGCCACGGGGCAGTCGCTTACGGTAACCGAGCCGGGCGTCTATACCGTGCAGCATATTGCTACGCTGGCCGGATGCAATTCCATTACATCGGCAGATGCCAATGTGGTAATGGATGTATCCGTAGATCCTGAAATTGGCCTGGAAGGCGACAGCCTGTACGCCATAACGCCCTGCGGCAACAACTGCCAGTGGCTGTTCAACAACGAACCTATTCCGGGCGCAACCGGCCCTTATTTTATCGCCATCGAATCGGGCGCCTATGTGCTGGAAACAACAACGGAAAATGGCTGCCTGCGCCAGTCCAACGAGCAGAACGTCGTTATCTCCGATGCTGTTACCCCCGCTTCGGTTCGGTCTTTTTCGCTTTCGCCTAATCCGACCGACCGTTTGGTCGTGTTACAAATGGAATTGAAAAAAACGGAGCGCGTAACGCTGACCCTGCAGGACAAACAAATGCGGCAGATTTTTACGCAAAATTTTGAAAATCAGCGCATTAATACGCCCATCAATCTTGATAACCTGCCGGCAGGAACCTATTACCTGCATATCCGGGTGGGCAATGAGCGTTTTGTGCGGAAGGTGGTGAAAGCGTGAGTCGTGAGTCGTGAGTCGTGAGTGGCATCCGGATTG
>JADLCC010000462.1 GCA_020847425.1 Saprospiraceae bacterium | reverse complement strand
TTGTTGAATCCACGGAAGCAAACGGCGTGGTTGCCGTTTCACATGAACATTCCTTGCTGCACAAGTTGTTTTCCGAAAGTGTGTCTCGTTCGCTGGCGCACCGGACAACGGTGCCGCTGCTGGTGTTGCATGATGCGGAATGAGGATTTATGGTTTATAGTTTATGGCCACTCAATGAGTGAAATTTTCCACTCTCGAGTCGGCCATAAACTATAAACCCTAAACCCTATAAACCTATTCAAGGTACCGCTTCAACAGTCCGTCGTAATCATCGATCCGGCGGTCCCTGAAAAATGGCCAGATCCGACGCACTTCTTCCGTGCGATTTTTGTCAATTTCTAATACAATATTTTCTTCCTTGTCAGGACTCGACAGGTGCAATACTTCACCTTGCGGCCCTGCTATGAAACTTTGTCCCCAGAATTGAATGCCGCCGGTAACGCCTGTCCAGTCCGGTTCCGTTCCTACCCTGTTTACCGTGATAACCGGCAACCCATTGGCTACCGCATGCCCCCTTTGGATGGTAAACCAGGCGTCGTGTTGTCTGCTTTTTTCTGCCGGCGTATCAGAACTTTCCCAGCCAATGGCAGTGGGATAAATCAGCATCTCCGCACCGGCAAGGGCCATCAGTCTGGCTGCCTCCGGATACCACTGGTCCCAGCACACCAGCACGCCGAGTTTTCCCACAGACGTTTGGATGGGCTGAAACCCCAGATCGCCCGGGGTGAAATAAAATTTTTCATAGTAGGCCGGGTCATCCGGGATGTGCATTTTCCGGTATTTCCCCGCGATGCTGCCATCTTTTTCAAAAACGACAGCAGTGTTGTGGTACAATCCGGGCGCCCGTTTTTCAAAAAGCGAACTCACCAGCACCACTCCGTACTGGCGCGCCGCAGCAGCAAACACCTCCGTGTCGGGTCCAGGGATTGGCTCCGCCAGGTCGAACATGGCTGTTTCTTCTGCCTGGCAGAAGTAAATGCCACAGTGCAATTCCTGTAACACCACCAGTTGGGCGCCTTTGGCTGCGCAATCGGCAATGCCTTGCACTGATTTTTCAATATTTGCTTTTTTATCGCCCGAACAGGTTTGTTGTACGAGACCAACTTTTATTGTAGACATGTGGGGGATGGTTTGATAGTTTGTTTGATGGTTTGATAGTTTGATGGTTTGATAGTTTGATGGTAAACTTGGGGATGGGAGTTGCCGTCACAAACCATCAAACCATCAAACCTTCCTACAGCCCTTTCATGCTCAGCGCTACCCGTTTCCGGGCATAATCTACCTCCACCACCCTGACCGTCACCTGTTGGCCCAGTGACACCACTTCCATGGGGTCGCGGACGAACTTGTCGGCCAGTTGCGAGACGTGTACCAGACCGCTGTCTTTTACGCCGATATCGACAAAAGCGCCGAAATTGGTGATATTTGTGACAATACCCGGCAAAATCATGCCCGGATGCAGGTCGTCGAGGGTATGCACATTGGCAAATTCAAAGGTTTTGGCCGCGCCGCGCGGGTCGAGGCCCGGTTTTTCCAGTTCTTTCAGGATGTCCTGCAAAGTGGGCAAACCCACATCGCCGCGTACGTATTTTTTGGGGTCGATCTGGCTCCGCAGGGCTTTGTCGTGTACCAGATCGACGATTTTGCAACCGAGATCGGCAGCCATTTCTTCAACAAGTGTATAACGCTCCGGGTGGACGGCAGTATTATCAAGCGGATTGGCGGCCTCGCGGATCCGCAGGAATCCCGCGCATTGCTCAAAGGCTTTGTCTCCGAGGCGCGCGACTTTTTTCAGGTCGCTGCGTTTTTTGAACGGCCCGTTTTCTGCGCGGTGGTTCACAATGTTCTGGGCAAGCACCGGTCCGAGGCCCGAAACGTAGGTGAGCAGGTGTTTGCTGGCGGTGTTCAGGTTGATGCCGACAGCATTTACACAACTTTCAACAGTGCGGTCGAGTCCGTCTTTTAAGAGGTTCTGGTTTACATCGTGCTGGTACTGGCCGACGCCAATGCTTTTGGGATCAATTTTTACCAGTTCTGCCAGTGGGTCCATCAGTCGGCGGCCTATGCTTACTGCGCCGCGAACGGTGATGTCCTGCGTGGGAAATTCTTCGCGCGCCACATCGGAAGCGGAATAAATGGATGCGCCGGCTTCATTGACCTGAAAGATTTCAACAGGACTGCCGAATTTGCATTTCCGCAAAAAATCCATCGTCTCCCGGCCGGCTGTACCATTGCCGACGGAGATGGCCTCGATCTGGTATTTTTCTACCAGGTGTTCAATTTCCGATTGACTTTCAAAAACATGTCGCTGCGGTTCGTGCGGATAAATGGCGGTATTGTACAACAAAGTGCCGCTCGCATCCAGGCAAACCACTTTGCAGCCAGTCCGGAATCCCGGGTCGATACCCATCACCTTTTTTTCACCTAAAGGAGAAGAAAGTAGCAGTTGGCGCAGGTTTTCCGCAAATACCCTGATGGCTTCTGTGTCTGCTTTTTCCTTGCTGCTGTTTCTGAATTCCGTTTCAATGGAAGGCAGCAGCAAACGTTTGTAACTGTCTTTCAGCGCAGTACGTACTTCAGCGGCGGATTCTCCGTAACCTATAATGTACATATCATCCAGGTCCTGCACGGCGCGCTCTTCTTCCGGTGCGATGGCCACGCGCAGGAAACCTTCTTCTTCACCCCGGCGCATGGCCAGCAGGCGGTGTGAGGGGCATTTGGCCAGCGGTTCGCTCCAGTCGAAATAATCCAGGTATTTTTTGCCTTCTTCTTCTTTGCCTTTTACAAGCCGGGATGCGATGACTGCGCCTTTTTCAAAATGGCGGCGGATTTTATCCCGCGCTTTTTTGTCTTCGTTGATCCATTCGGCAATAATATCGCGGGCGCCCTGCAGCGCGTCATCCGCAGTGGGTACCTGGTCGGTGATATAAGCCGCTGCGATGGTTTCAATGCCAGACTTGTCTTTTTGTGCAAACAGGCGTTTGGCGAGCGGCTCGAGGCCTTTTTCTATGGCCATGGAAGCACGGGTTTTCCGTTTTTGCTTGTAGGGTAAATACAGGTCCTCCAGTTCGGTCATCGTCATGGCGCGTTCGATGGCGGCTTTCAGTTCGGGCGTAAGTTTGCCCTGCTCTTCGATACTGGCCAGAATGGCTTCCCGGCGCTTGTCGAGTTCCTGCATTTTTTTCCAGGCATCCTGGATATCGGCAATTTGAACTTCGTCGAGTTCACCGGTGGCTTCTTTTCGGTATCGGGCGATAAAAGGAATGGTTGCGCCGGTTTCCAGTAATTCCAGAACAGATTCTACCCGCCTGGCGGAAATTTGCAGCAAGGGGGCAATACGGGGTGCGTAGGACATTTGCATAAATCGTTTGAGGCGCAAATGTAAAAGGGTTTTGGTGTTTTGGTGTTTTAGTGTTTTGGGAAATCACACCCGGCTTTTGAAACAAATGCCTGAGTAAGCACACTAAAACACTAAAACACCAAAACACCAAAACACTCATTCCAGAGAATGCAAATACAACTCCTCCACCTTCTGCCTGGCCCAGGGCGTTTTTCGCAGAAATTTCAGGCTGGACTGCATACTGGGCTCGTTTTTAAAACAGTTGACGTCGATATAATACGCCAGTCCCTCCCAGCGGTAAACTTCCACCAGGTGCTCTAAAATCATTTGCAGGGTTTTGCCGTGCAGGGGGTTGTTGGGTTGATCCATAGATTTACGATTGCCGATTACATGATTTGCGATGTTCGATTGGATTGTAGATTTCTGGTTTGGTGAAAAGGCAAAATTAGTTGATTCTAATTGTTCTGGGAATAATTACCATCAATTGCTTCTCCATTTTCCCGGACACCCCAAATTTTCAAAAAATGCAAATCTACAATCCAATCGAAAATCGCAAATCACCCTACTCTTTAACCACTTTAAAACTGCGCTGCCCACCCTGATCGTTGCTCAAGCGGGCGAAATACAAGCCTCCCGGAAGATTGGTCAGATCGAGTTGAATGGATTGTTCTCCGGGCGTTATGCTGTGGTTTTCAGTGCGTACCATCCTCCCGGTAAGGTCCACGAGCACCAGTTGAGCGGCAAAAGCCGTTTCGGAAGAAAATTGAACAGCCGTTCGCCCATTGGTTGGATTAGGCTGGATGCGGAATGCCGAAAT
>JADLCC010000461.1 GCA_020847425.1 Saprospiraceae bacterium | reverse complement strand
GCCGTCGATGCTGATGGCAATGTGGTGGTACTGCTGACGACCAATGCGGTGGGAAATTACCTGGGACTTAACCTGCAACCGGCGCCCGAGGCGCCTGTTTCCATGATCCTGGCGCGGTACTCCCCGGGCGGGGGCTTGTTGTCTGCTGCGCTCATCGGCGTTACGGCCTATGATTTCGGGCAGTTCAGCCTGGCTCCGGCGCCTGAAGGCGACTGGTATGTCGGCGGTTCCATGTTTTCCGGTAAAGTAGTGTTGGGTGGAGTGGATATCCCCGAAATCGGGAGCGGAATCCTCCGCTGGAATTGGAACTCTGGTCTGGTTTGGGTGACGCCTGTGTTGTCCATCTACAACAATTGCCAGATCTATGATATTGCCAGCGACCAAGCCGGAAATGTCGCTTTTGCAGGTTCCTTTATCGGGCAGTTGCAGGCGGGCAACCCGAGAAGTTTGAGTGGGTACAATATCGATGTTCTGGTGGGTAAAATGGACGCTGCGGGGCAGGTACTCTGGTCGCGCAATGGCGACGATGGTTCCAATTTTTCGGAAACAGCCTACGGCGTTACAACGGATACCGACGGCAATGTGTACATCACCGGCGGCTGCAAGGGCGGACTGGTTTTTGAAAACGGCGGCGTTTGCGACAGCGGCCCGTACAGTGTTTCTTTTATTGCCCGTTTTAACGCCGACGGCGGTTACGCCTGGGCGAATTGCAACGGCGGCGGAACGGGAATCGACCTGGTGGTTCAGCCCGATCACAGCATTTTTGCTACCGGCACGACCGCAACCGGAATCAGCGCAAGCAGCACCAATTACCTGAACCACTGGGCCAACTACGACCTGAACGTGCAAGCGCTTCCAAAAACACGCTACTGCACCGGCGATACCGTTTCCTTATTCTGGAATGTGGAAGGTACAACTTATCCGGCCGGAAGCACAGTGACGGTCAGCATCCTGGATTCATCCGCTGTCCTTTTTTCGTCCAATTACCCGACGACGGGTGGTAATTCAGGTGTGGTCCATTTTGTGATCAATGACGGCTTCAGTTTGCCGGGCAACCCCACACTTTTCCTGAGCCTGAAAATTGCCGGTCAAAACGCCGCCCGATCCACCGGCTTTCAAGTGCTGCAATCGCCGGTTCCATTTTTCCCTGTACCCGATCAGCCGTCCTGTATCGGCAGCAATCGCTGGTTGCAACCGTTCAGTCTGTATCAGGATCCCCACCTCGTGCACTGGGAACCTTCGGCCAACCTGCTGCATGCGGATAGTATTGCCGCACAGGTGCAGAATGTCCAGGAAAGTGTAACCTACAGGGTGTTTTTTACCGATACCATCAAGGGTTGTGTCAGAAGCGATACCGTCAGAACCATCCTCTACGATTATGCAGCCCATCTTGCGGGACCTACGACGGTGTACGGAGCGGAAAGTTATGATTATGTTGCCACCGTTACCGGCACGCTCCACCCACCTTACACCTATCAGTGGCTCAATAACCCGAATACAGGCAGTCAAATCCCGTTGTACGTATTCGATACAACCTATGCGGCTGTGACGGTCAAAGACTTTTATGGCTGCGAGCGACACGACTCTCTTTATGTTTTGTACCACCCCGCCCGCATTTTACGTGGCCGTGTTTTTAATCCGGATAGCACAGCGGGTATGCCATTCACGCCGGTTGAGGTGTATAAAAAAAGCAATTCGGGGCAGTCCATTTCTTTATACCATTTCCTGCTAACGGATTTTTCCGGCTATTTCCAGGATGAAATCAGCGGGGCGGACAGCCTAATCCTGGTGCGGGTACGTCCGGATACGCTGTTACACCCACAGACGGCACCCACCTGGTACACGCGCAAGTTTTTTGTGCAGAATGCCGTGGATATTTCCCTCGCCGAAGACACGATCGACCTGGCGCCGATCCGCTTGCTGGATGTGCAGATGTTGCCGGACAGCAATGGGCTGCTTGGCGGCACGATTTCGACGTTGCTCCCGCAGTTTCAGGACAGCGAATTTCCTGTTCCGGGACTGGTGATCTGGATTGCGGATGCCGAGTACCAGCCTTTGCGGTTTACTGTGACGGATGAAAACGGGGCGTTTCGGTTTGAAAACCTGCCGTTCGGAACATACTTTTTTATGGTGGATAAATTCAAGGTTAACAACGCGCTGGCGCCATCCATCACTATCGATGCCGGGCGTCCGCAGGCCGGTTCTTTGCTGGGCACCTTGCTGCCCGACCGCCTGCTGATGATGGATGAAGTGGCGACGGGTGAGCCAGATTTACCCGGTTTGCAATGGACCGTTTCGCCCAACCCATATCCCGGCGGACGGATGCAGGTTTACAATCCGAATGTTGCGAATCAATCGGTACAAGTCTCGCTTTGTGATGTTACTGGGCGTGTATTGTCCGTTTTAAATACGGTGACAGATGGAGCCGGGCAGGCGCAGGTCAACTGGCCTGTTCGCGAAGAGGGGTTGTTTTTTATGAAAATCCAGATGAAGGACGGGCTGGTGGCTGTGAAAAAAGTGGTTGTTACATGGCCTTGAGTGTTGCGGTGCTACGCACCTTCTTACATTGCTCTTTGTTGCATTCTACCGACGTTATGCCGCTACGCGGCTTAAGTGCCTATCCTGACTCATTACTAGCCGAAAGCCCTTGAGAACGTTATCCAGGCAAGCCACTTTGTATTTGGCTGCTTCAAGCCTTCCAATGGTCTATTTTTATGTGCCAGGAGGGCACCAATTTTTACATTTGAGTTTCCGGTATTCAAATGTAACCCATTGTTTATGAAACATTTCTCCTCCTGCTTGCTGCTGTTTTTGGCGCTTTGCCTGCCGGTTGTGGCGCAACAATCTTCCGAGGTTTATGCCATCAAAAATGTGACCGTCATCCCCATGAACAGGGAAGTGGCGATGCTTCACCAGACCGTTCTGATCGAAAAAGGCATCATCACTCAAATCGGCAACGCAGAAACGCTGGAAATTGGGAAGAAGGTCACTACTATCGACGGTACGGGTAAATACCTGATGCCGGGCCTGTTCGATATGCACGCCCACTTTTTTTACGAACAAGGCAACAACATCAATACCTGCAAGGAAGAGTTACAAATGATGCTAGCCAATGGGCTCACTACCGTTCGCATCGAATGCGGCGATTCGGTGTACCTGGATGCGCGCGCAAAAGTCAAAAACAAGGAGTGGATCGGGCCGCAACTGTATGTGGTCAGTCCGCAGTTCGTGGGCGCCTGGCCTTGGCGGGGTAAGGTTTTTGCTGCCGTTTGTGATACGCCGGAAAAAGCGGAAGCGGCTGTAAAAAAATACAAATCGGAAGGTTACGACGAGATCAAAATCACCTTCATGGTAAAACGCGATGTGTACGACGCCATCATCAAAACGGCCAAAAAAGAAGGCATAAAAGTGACCGGGCACGTCGGGCCGCAGGTAAAACTGCCCGCCGCACTGGCAGCCGGGCAGCAAATTGAGCACATGGACGAATTTATAGACATGTTGCTGCCAGATTCGACATACAACTACGGCCAAAGCGTTTCCGATATGAATATCTGGCGCAAAAACGCATGGGCTACAGTACCCTTTCTCGATGAAACGAAGATTCCAGAACTGGTACGAAAGGTAAAAGACGCAGGTATCTACGTGACGCCCACCAACTTCTTTTTCTTCTCCTCCTTCGGGGAGGGACGTACCGACGAGCAGTACAAGCAACGACCTGATTATCAATATATTCCATCCAATCTCAAAGCGGAGCGCTGGGATATCCGGGAGCGCTACTGGAACAATGCGCCACCCGAGGAAAGTCGCAAAAAATACGTTTACCTGCGCAAAAAAATGACTTTTGAACTCTGGAATGCCGGAGTGCCGCTCATGGCCGGCTCCGATTCACCGGAATGGTTTCTGACGCAGGGTTTTTCGATACACGACGAACTGGAAACCTTTGTGCAGGCAGGTCTGAGTCCCTTTGGCGCCTTACAAACGGCTACGGTGAATACTGCCGCTTACCTGGGTGTCTCAGCAAAAAAAGGAACGGTGGAAACGGGCAAACAGGCCGATCTGCTGCTGCTCGACAAGAACCCGCTGGATGATATCCGAAACAGCCGGAGCATCAGCGGGGTCTGGATCGCAGGAAAATATATCGACCGGAAAGGCATCGACAAGATGCTGGCGGTCGCAGCAAACGTCCTGGGTAAATAACCAGTCCAATGGAAACACCCTGGATCAATCAAACCGATTGTTTCTATCTTTGCATAGAAACGATCTATTGAAATGAACCTGCAACAACTGGAATACATTGTAGCCGTCGACCGGCTGCGACATTTTGCTAAAGCAGCCGAAAGCAGTTTTGTGACGCAGCCGACGCTCAGTATGATGATCCAAAAACTGGAAGAAGAACTGGGCATACGCATTTTTGAACGCAGCCGGAAACCGGTCGTTCCCACCCGCGAAGGCGAGGAAATCATCAGGCGTGCCCGGCAAATCCTGGCAGAAGTAGGCAAACTCAGAGAATACACTGCCAGCCTGAGCGGCGAGATCAGCGGCGAATTGCGGCTGGGCATTATTCCCACCCTTGCACCGTATTTGTTGCCGCTGTTCCTGAAACATTTTTCCGAAGCCTACCCAAAACTGAAGATCTTTATCAAGGAAGCAATCACCGACGACATCATCCGGCTGCTGCGCCGGGGCGAAATGGATATGGGGCTGCTCGCCACGCCTTTAAGCGATCCTGAAATTGCTGAATATCCCGTTTTTCAGGAAGAGTTTTTTGCGTATGTGTCTCAAAATGAAGGTTTTCCGCAAAAAAAATACGTTCTACCGGCACATATCGACCCCTCCAAACTCTGGCTCCTTCAAGAAGGACATTGCCTGCGCAACCAGATTTTTAACCTCTGCGAACTCAAAAACAATACGGACCTGGATATGGCAGTATGGTACGAGGCGGGCAGCATTGAAACGCTGATCAACCTGGTCGATCATCATGGCGGCATTACGATCATTCCCAAACTGGCCACCTTGCACCTTAAACCACACCAGAAAAAGAACCTTAGGGAATTCAATCACCCCAAACCTGTCCGGGAGATCAGTTTGGTGACGGCGCAGAACTTCCCGAGGCAACTGCTGCTGGAAAAACTCCGGGCGGAAATTGTGGCGCGGGCGCCGATCGGGATGGGGGAAGGGCAGAGGGTGATGGCGCGGTAATCTCGTTATTGGTTATCAGTTATTGGTTATTAGGGGTGGTAGGGGACCATTTGTGCAATTTTTTTGTCTGCTCGTTTATGGATGACAAGGCATCTGTGCAGATGATCCCTTACCACCCTGATAACCAATAACTGATAACCAATAACTATATAGATAATATCTATGAAACTATAAAATCAATTGATTGTAATGATAATGTTATTGGCTTACTTTTGTAACGCCTTGAAGAGGTTATTAACTCTGGTCTGATGGTTCATAAGCCTATCAAGCCAAATGCTTTGGATTAAATTCTTTGCAAATGCTTGATTATCAGAACTGATAACCAATACCTAATAACGGATACCTACTTGGCAGCATACACACGAGTTATTCAAATAAAAAATAACACCATGGAAAAAGATACAAAGGATATCGGCAAATGCCCGTTTCACGCCGGGAAACAACAACAAAACGTTGGCGGAGGCGGTACCAAAAACCGCGACTGGTGGCCCAACCAGTTGAAACTGAATATCCTGCGCCAGCAATCCTCTTTGTCCAACCCAATGGGAGAAGACTTTGACTATGCAGCGGCATTTAAAAGCCTCGACCTCGAAGCCCTGAAAAAAGACCTGCATGCCCTCATGACGGATTCGCAGGATTGGTGGCCTGCCGATTTCGGCCATTACGGCCCCTTGTTTATCCGCATGGCCTGGCACAGCGCGGGCACGTACCGCGTAGGCGACGGAAGAGGTGGCGCGGGCGCAGGACAACAGCGCTTCGCACCGCTCAACAGCTGGCCCGACAACGTCAGCCTGGATAAAGCGCGGCGATTGCTGTGGCCGATCAAACAAAAATACGGCCGTAAAATTTCCTGGGCCGACCTGATGATCCTAACTGGAAATGTCGCGCTGGAATCGATGGGATTCAAAACATTCGGTTTTGCCGGCGGTCGCGCAGATGTGTGGGAACCGGAAGAAGACGTGTACTGGGGCGCAGAAAAGACCTGGCTCGGCGGAGACATCCGTTATGCCCACGGTTCGTCCGGCGTGCCGGATAACCACGGCGCACTGGTGTCTGATGACAAGGCCGATGGAAATGTGCATTCCCGCAACCTGGAAAATCCCCTGGCTGCCGTTCAGATGGGTTTGATCTATGTGAACCCTGAAGGACCGGACGGAAACCCCGATCCGATCCTCGCCGCCAAAGACATTCGCGACACATTCGGCCGCATGGCCATGAATGATGAAGAAACCGTGGCGCTCATTGCCGGCGGCCATAGTTTTGGTAAAACACACGGCGCCGCTCCGGCCACCCACGTGGGCAAGGAACCGGAAGCCGCAGGTATAGAATTTCAGGGCTTCGGCTGGCAGAGCAGTTTTGGAAGCGGCAAGGGACCGGATGCCATTACCAGCGGACTGGAAGTGATCTGGACCAAAACGCCCACACAATGGAGCAATAACTTTTTTGAAAACCTGTTCGGTTTTGAATGGGAATTGAGCAAAAGTCCGGCAGGCGCGCACCAGTGGGTAGCGAAAAACGCAGGCGACATTATCCCGGATGCGTTTGATGCGCACAAAAAGCATGCGCCTACCATGCTGACCACCGACCTTTCCCTGCGCTTCGACCCGGCGTATGAAAAAATTTCCCGGCATTTTCTGGAAAACCCCGACGCCTTTGCAGATGCTTTTGCACGCGCCTGGTTCAAACTGACGCACCGTGATAGGGGCCCCCGCTCCCGCTATTTGGGTTCGGATGTTCCACAGGAAGAACTGATCTGGCAGGACCCGATCCCTGCCGTCGACCATTCCCTGGTGAATGAAAACGACATCGCTATCCTGAAAGACAGGGTGTTAGGTGCAGGATTAACAGTATCACAACTGGTTTCTACAGCCTGGGCTTCCGCTTCCACTTTCCGCGGCTCGGACAAACGCGGCGGCGCTAACGGCGCCCGCATCCGCCTCGCCCCGCAGAAGGACTGGCAGGCGAACAACCCGGTTCAACTCGCCCGCGTACTGGCGACGCTGGAAGGTATTCAACAAGAATTCAATAGCTCGCAGTCGAGCGGCAAAAAAATATCCCTGGCCGACCTGATCGTGCTCGGCGGCTGTGCTGCAGTGGAAAAAGCCGCACGGGATGCTGGCCATTCCATCGTTGTGCCGTTTACACCCGGCCGCATGGATGCCTCGCAGGCGCAAACGGACGTGGAGTCCGTAGCATTCCTGGAACCTGCCGCCGACGGTTTCCGGAATTACCGGAAAACAAAATTCTCCGTCTCCACGGAAGAATTGCTGATCGACAAGGCCCAACTGCTCACGCTCACAGCGCCCGAATTGACGGTCCTGGTAGGTGGCATGCGCGCCCTGAACGCCAACTTCGACGGCTCGGCGCACGGTATTTTCACCCAGCGCCCGGGCAAACTGACCAATGATTTTTTTGTGAACCTCCTGGATATGGGCACAGCCTGGAAGGCGATGTCAGACGACCAGGAATTGTACCTGGGCAGCGACCGCGCTTCCGGCACACCAAAATGGACGGCTACACGTGCCGACCTCGTGTTCGGTTCCAATTCCGAACTCCGGGCGATTGCGGAAGTGTATGCGTGTGATGATGCGCAGGAAAAATTTGTAAAGGATTTTGTGGCGGCTTGGGATAAGGTGATGAATCTGGACCGGTTTGAGGTGTAGGTATTGTGGATTTTGATTGGTTAGGATAAATAGGAGGGCCGTTTCCAAACATGGGGACGGCCTTTTTTTTTGCCCTAATCATTCCACCGGGCACCAATCAACCAATCCGCAATTTTCAAAAACAACCCGTTCGCGATGGTCGCCTCCGATTTCTCTGGCCCGGATGTCGATCTTGCTGCTGGTCCAGCCCAATTCCACGATATATGTAAACATCAGCACGGAGCCGTCTCTCGACCAGCAGGGATCTTCGGCGCGTTCTATTGCTTTTCGCATGTTGGTACCGTCCGAATCGATAAAATAGATATCCAGGATGTATTCAAAGGCAATCGTCCGGCCATCGGGCGACCAGCGAGGGTTGTTGAATGGCCCGTCGTTCAAGATTTTGAAATTGCTTCCATCGGCGCCGATCGTGCATACATGCGCGGTGTAATCCACGTCATCGCGCCCGATAAAAACAAAACTGTTCCCGTCCGGCGACCAGTCTATCCCGCCGTTGTATAGTTTTCCGCCGGGCAAATGGATGATCTGTTTTTGCAGGGTTGCCAGATTGACCCGCACAATGCTGCTGTCGAATGCCTCGATGTAGGCTACCTCGCTATCGTCGGGTGACCAGCAGATGCTTTGATCATCTTTGTTGTTCAGTTTCACGATTTCTGTCAGGGTATTGGCATCTACGATGGAATATTTCAAATGCCCCAAAGAATAGTCACTCACGGCCAGTTTGGAACCATCGTGCGACCAGCGATAGGGTTTCAGATTGGTGAGTTCTGAATAGTCATTGCTTTTTATGTTGTATTGAATGAACCGGCTGTTCTGGCCTTGCATGGCAATACGCCCCGGCACATCGCTCAGCGGCAGTTCGTCGTTGCGTTTGCAGGCGAAGAAAGAAACGAGGAATAGGATAAAAAGGACCTTTTTCATGGCGTTTGCAGGTAGAGAAACAACTTTTTTGGGCAAAATAT
>JADLCC010000460.1 GCA_020847425.1 Saprospiraceae bacterium | reverse complement strand
TTTTAAACTAAAAAGCATCATGAAATTACTTTCCCACGCAAGGGTATATTGACTGCATCTTTGGACAAAAAATAGCCCTTCCTCCGGCGTTTTGATATGATGTAGGTCCAAAACCGTGCTGTACGTTTGCATCAGGTCGGAGACACTGATGCGGCGATGGGGTGGAGTTGGTCAGAGGGCTGGTGACCTGACGAGGCTGAAAATAGTCCTTCCTCCGGTGTTTTGATATGATTTAGGCCCAAAATCGTACTGTACGTTTGCATCAGGTCGGAGACACTGATGCGGCGATGGGGTGGAGTTGGTCAGAGGGCTTGTGATCTGACGAGGCTGAAAACGGCGTATCTGCCGAGGCATAACTTCCATTAATGCCTTACCTTTACAAGAAATTGCCGAACTAAACATCTTTTCATTTATGATTACAGATTTCCCAGAAATAAAAAAAGAGTTTCATAAACTCCTTAACTCTATAGTGAGGCGGAGTTTTAAAGAAAACTCACCCATGACTTCTTTAGCCAGTAAAAAAACTTTGTATGATGGAGATAAAATGGGGACACTGTATCCAAATGGTCGGCATGAAATACGGGAGTTAAAACTTATAGAAAGCAAGTTTTCTATTCCTCAGAAAGACATTCCAACCATGAAACCAGAAGAGTTAATTAGCAAAGTGGTTGGTTTGGCCACAGATATGGCAGGGCAAATGGAGCGTGGATTAATTGAAGTTATAGAAGGAAATACAAAAGGGAATGATAGTACCATTATTGGCAATCCAGTTCTCAGTCTTGACTCTATCCTTGCCGGACTTGAGAGGATAACAGTCAACTTTGTTAATGATGATAGAACAAAACCTGTTAAGCCTACTATTTTTGCTGGCCCTGACGTAATAGAGGAATACAAAGCGTACATATCCAATCTTACCCCTGAAGAAAAAGAGGAATTCCAAAAAAAGGAGGCGCTAATTCTTGATAAGAAATATACAGAACATTTAAAAGACCTAGAGTCTCGCAAGATAGTAGATTAATGCAATGGAAAACGATTTAACAGAAAATAAAGACCCTTTTCTTCAGCGGGCCATTGAATACTGGCTCGATTCCGCCAATGAATTGGGGTATCAACCACTGTTCTGTGAATGGCTAATATCTAAAGGATACGTTTTAAAATACTCCATTAAAAATACAAACTTTGAGCAGGGAAAAGATGTACTTGCAGTTAATCCAAGTGGTGTTCCTCATGCCTATCAATTAAAGGGGGGAAATATTAATTTAAATCGTTGGCGAACAGAAGTAAAGCCTGAGATTGAAGCGATGATTGAATGCTGTATTCAGCATCCTGACATAGACAAAAATATAGAACATATATCATATTTAGTCACTAATGGTGAAGTAGAAGACGCCGCTCGAGTCGAAATAGTGGCATTAAACGAAGGGAAGTGGAAGCAAACACCTTTGCGCATATGGACTCGCGGAGATTTACTAACGGGGTTTCAAGGAATGGCAGATGGTATACTGCCAAGGGACGCACAAACTTACAAAGAGCTTATTGATTTTATCTTTTCAGATGGCACTGGTCTTCCCAATATTGCGAGAATTAGTACATTTTTTTCGCAAATTCTTAATGTAGGAAATGTAACTGCAAAGAAAGAACAACGACGGAGGGATATAGCAGGAGCAATGCTTTACGCCACTATGATTGCTGGTCCTTATAGGAAAGTTGAAAATTATGATTCAACTATTAGGATAATGACATTACTTTTATCTTTAATTTTTCATGTAGTTGACAAGTATGGACTTGAAGACAAATACTGGATTGAATCTTATAGGATTATATGGAATGACATAATCACTGCTGCTCATCTTTTAGAAGCAGAAATAAATACAAGTGGTTTTGAGACCGCTTTCGTATCACCTGCTGATAAAGACCTTGTACCATTTAGAAAACATAGTTCTGTTTCAATATTATATGCGCTCAAGTTATCTGAATTTATAAACAGGGATGGCGCTTGGAAAAGTATTTTGAATCCAACGACTGCTAAAAATTATCGAGAATCAGTCGTATTATGGGGAGAAGCCTCATTTATTCCATATATAATGATTATCTGCATTTTTAAAAATTTCGAACAATCTAAGGTGATTGCATCAGAGGTCTCTCAAACTGCAATTTCAGATATTTTACTATTAAATGGAAGAAACTCTAAACATCCTTTCGGATTCTTACCTCCTTATTATGATATTGATTTTGCCGTAAGGCTTAATTTAGGTATACTAGAGAGCGAGTTCGAGGATACATATACAATGGGGTCACATTTATTAAAACCATTCATCGAAATATTAGTACGTCTTAATGGAAGAGAATTTATCGCTAAGAACTGGCAAGAAATTTCCTATATGCATTTTGAGGAATTCGTGCCTGATGATGCAGTAGACTATTACCTTTGGAAAATACCCAATGGAGAGAATCTTAGTATTTTTCCAAAAAAGGAAAAAAGTTGGCGTGAACTAGTTGAAGAATCTAGCAAATACGACGGATATGGCTTGCCTCCAACGCTCAAGCGATTTCCTGCTTTTATGCCCTTTTTTCTCACAGTATTCCCTCATCGCGCTGACTCTAAAACTGTAGGTTTTCTTTACATGGTGTCAAATATCAACTAAACCCGCTGAGTCACAGGCGTCCCAAGCCCGAAGCGCTCGATACCCGCTGGCGCAGAGGCTACCCCCGCTCAGTCACAGGCTATCCCAAGCCCGAAGCGCTCGCGCATGGCTATGCCATGTGCGTCCTATCCACGTCGGCTATGCCGACAAACGTACAGCACGATGTTCCGACTTGCCTGGTATTCCAGCCCGTTCATAATCCCTGACTGCATCGTTTATGAGTGACCGGAATACCAGGAAAAGCGAAAAAATTCCCTACACTTTCACCCACCCCTGCTTCCTGCTACTCTCCAAAATCCGCTCACAAATCAGCAATTCCCTATACCCATCCGCAAAAGTGGGATACGACGGGTTTTCCGGCTGCCTGCCGGCGGCCACAGCGGCGTATACTTCTTTGAACAGTTGTTTGGACGTATCCGGGAATCCTTCGTTGTGTCCGCCGGGGAAACTCATCAGATCGCGGGCCGCCGGATAGGCCAGGGAAGGGTCGCGCATCAATAACTCGTTGCTGCGGTCGCGGTTGCCGATCCACAGTACGTTCGGGGCTTCCGAGTTCCAGGCAAAGGTTTGTTTGGAACCGGATATTTCCAGTTTCAATTGATTTTTACGGCCTGCCGACACCTGCGAGACGGTGACCGCTCCCCGGTTACCATTGTCGAAGCGCAACAATACGTTGGCGTGGTCTTCGGTATGGATGGGCACGTCCGCGTAGTCTTCGGGTTGCAGCATTTTGCCGGAGTAGGTTTCTACCGGTTTCAAAGGCTTCTTCCGTGTTTTATGAATGGTATTGAAATCAGCCATGACTTCCACGGTTTTCAGGCCGGTGATGTATTCCAGCACATCCATCAGGTGCGAGCCGATGTCGGCGATGGCGCGGGAATCGCCCGATTTATCAGGCTCCAGGCGCCAGTTATAGTCGGTTTCGTAGAACAACCAGTCCTGTAAATAAGAGCCCAGGATCGAGTACACCTCGCCCAGATCTCCCTGCTCCCGCATGGTTTTCATTTGGCGCACCAAGGGGTAATAACGCAGGTTGAAGTGTACGGCATTCACCAGGCCGGTTTCTTTGGCCAGGGCGACCAGTTCTTCGGCTTCGTGGAGGTCTTTCGCCAGCGGTTTTTCACAAACCACGTGTTTGCCGGCCAGCAGCACTGCTTTCGACTGCGCATGGTGCAGAAAATTGGGGGTGCAGACGTGTACGCAGGCAATATCTTCCATCGCCAGTAACTGCTCGAACGTGCAGGGGCGCTCGATACCCAACTGGGCCGCTTTGCTGGTAGCCAATTCTATGTTTACTTCACACAGCGCGGTTACTTCCACATTCGGAAGCCTGCGAAGCGCCTCGATATGCGCAGGTCCGATAAAACCGGTGCCGACCACGCCGACCTTAATTTTTGCCATTGTTATCTGATTGAAGATTGTTTAAAAAAAGGTGGAAGTTCTGAAAAATGCTGGATGTATGCGCTAATCTACTTTTGGGGGCGATAAATTTTTCTTGATAAAAGTACACTTTTCTGCCTCGCCCTACTTACCCTGCATGTTCATATTACAGATACCCACTTTCTTTCGGCGCTCACTGGCGGTTTTTTGCTCGGCTGGGGCTTCATGGTCTGGTGCCTGTCGGCCTGGGTGTATGACCTTGCACCCGAACCTGTGCGTAAAACCGTGCTGACGGGCTTGTTATCGTGGTTTGTGCTCGATAGTTGCGGGTCCATTGCATCGGGGAATGCCTCGAACGCTCTTTTTAACCTGCTGGTGCTCCTGCTTGCGGTAGGACCGCTCTGGCGTCCTGCTAAGGCGAAGGGATGAGGCTTTGGTACGGATCAAGAAAGTCAAGCGATACCCGGTCGGTTGTTGTGATGCATTTCATTTTTGAATGACAACCCGTTCAAAAAAATCTTTCCTGCCGCTTGTTACCTGTATAGAATAAATACCTGCCGGCAAGTCGCTCAGGTCCAGGGTAGTTGTACTGCCGCCTGCCGTTACCGAGCGTATCAGTTGCCCGGCCGGATTGAACAGGCGTATATCTGTCGATGCTTCAACATTTTCGGATAAAAACACATGCAGTGTTCCGCTACTGGCAGGATTGGGGAAAACCTGCACGGGGTCGGAAGCATCTCCTAATTCCGATAGGTCCACACCTGCCACATTCGAGTATTGCTCCGTTCCGTCGAAATCGACTTGCCGCAAGCGGTAGTAAACGATTTTTTTATCGCCCCCCGAAGTATTCGCTTCAGCGGGAGCCTTATCCTGAAATACATAGGAATGCGCTTCCGTTGTTGTGCCATTTCCGGCCACAAAACCGATTGCCTCCCAGTGGAAACCATTTGCGCTGCGTTCCACCTGAAAACCGGCGTTGTTGTTTTCTGTGGCAGTATGCCAGTCGAGTTGCACGGTTTTTTCGAGCAACCGGGCACTGAAGTCGGTCATTTCCACCGGCAACACGGCTCCGTAAGTAAGAATGACGGCCGTGGACGTGTAATTGACGAACCAGTTAGCGGGAAGGCCGGTTACCGAGGCGAAGGTACCGGTAATGGACGTAGCGGTCAGGATGGTCATCTGATGGCCGGTAGCCGGCGTATAATTGATGGAGAGCGCCAATGTGCAATTGGTAAGGTTGGCGGCGCCCATTGCCACGATCTGATCGTACTGGACGCCGGGTGTGCCTGTACCGTTCACTTCCATCATAAGCACCGCTTCGGATAGACCATTTGAAGGCGATTGGATGGTCATAATCCCCGGCGAATTGCCCGGCGCGAGCGTACCGCCTGAACTGATGAAACCAGTGCTCAGGGTGCCGGCGCCTTTCAGGGTCCCGCTGAAATGTCTGAAAAGCGGCGCTGAACTCATGTCGGCCTGCATGTTTACGAGGGTTGTTATCGGTGCAAGCGCTCCGATCGTCATTTCTCCCGAATTGTCAAATAAACCGTTGTTGATAGCGTACACGCCGGTTGTTGCCCGGTCGATGTAAATCTGTGCTCCATCCCGGGAAATAAAATCGGGGCCATTTGATAAATAAATACCGTAGGTCCCCACACTGGCCGTGGCGCCAATCCGGATCTGACCGTCGTTAAAAAACTGCGTGGAATTTCCAATTACAGCGATGGCTGCTGTGGTAGTCCTGTCGATATTGATCTGACCGTCGTTGTTGAACGTGCCCAAAATGCGTATACCGTACGTGCCTACGCTGACGGTGCTGCCAAGGGTGAGCGTGGCGTTGTTGATGAAGGTGCTCAGGTTGTTAATTCCGTACGAAGTGCAGCGGTCGATCTTGATTAGTCCGCCCGTATTGTTGCTGAAAGTGGATGTACTGTTTATGCCGTAGAGGCCCACGCTGGCTATGCTGCCGATGGTAATGTTGGATGCATTCGTGAAGGCGCCGGCACTGTTAATGCCGGCATTTGTTGTCCGGTCGATCTGAATCGAGCTGTTGGTATTGTTGTTAAAAGTGCCGTTGTTAAGAATACCATTGGAGGTAGTTCCGCTGCTGCTCCCGATCGTGATGGCGGCGTTATTGGTAAAAATACCGCCGGGTAAATTATATAAACCGTAGAGCGGAGAGCCGTTTATATTGATTTGTCCGCCGTTATTGTTGAAATTTCCCTCGGTTTGAATACATGCGTTTCCCGTGCTGGCCGGTCCGATGTTGATCGTTGCAAGGTTGTTGAAAGTGGAAGCGCTTGGGTTGTAGATTCCTGCCGAAGTCGAATTATTGATGTTGATTTGCCCTGCGGAATTGTTGAAAGTGGCGTTGTTTTGAATCCCGTTGATCCCTCCACCTGCGGTAAGGCCTATGTTGATGGTGGCCTGGTTGTTAAAAGTGCTATTGCTAAAGTTGGTGATCCCGTTGACGGTAGAACGGTCTATGTTTATTTGCCCGCCGGTGTTGTTATGGAAAATGCTGGAATTTTTGACGCCTGCCACTCCCGGACTTATAGTGGCGCCAAGGGTGATGGTAGCCTGGTTGGTAAAGGTGCCGTTGATCGTATTGTTGACGGCAGCGCGGTCGATCTTGATTTGACCACCCGTATTGTTGTAAAAAGTGGCATCGTTGTAAAGGCCATCCGTCCCCACGGCGGCTATACTCCCAATCGTGATCATGGCCTGGTTGGTAAAAACAGCACTATTGTACAGCGCCTGACTGGTAGACCTGTCGATCTTGATCTGGCCGCCGGTATTGTTATTAAAAGTGGCGCCATTAAAAATACCTCTTGTACCCACGGAAGCCGTACTCCCGATATCGATAGTTGCTTGATTCGTGAACGTGCTGCCGCTGTTATTGGACAGCCCGGTCAAGGTAGCGCGGTCGATGCTGATCTGGCCGCCTGTGTTATTGTTAAACGTAGCAAAGTTGTAGATGCCGTATTGACCTGTACTAACCGTGGAGCCGATGAGCAGGGTGGCTTGGTTCGTAAAAATGCCGCCGGTATTGTTCCAGATCCCGGCAGTTGTCGACTGATCGATCCGGATCGTTCCACCGGTGTGATTGAATGTTCCCTCGTTGCGGATACCGAAACTGACGGGAGCGTCGATGGTGATCGTTCCGGAATTGCTCACCGTACCTAAGTTATATAAAGCGGAACTGACGCCGCCGTTCAGTACCAGCGTACCGGCGGCAGATATGGTCAGCACCCCGCCGCTTTCTACCGTAATGGTTTTAGCCAGGGCGCCGGCCGCACTAATGGTGGGATTGGTTGCCACGTCGGGGATGGTCACGTCATCGGTGGCATCGGGCACACCTGCCGACCAGTTGCCGGGCGTATTCCAATTGGTACTCGAAGTGCCCATCCAGGTAGTTTGTGCTTTCAAAGTGCCTGCTGTCCAGCCGGTTATCAGGATAAAAAGCAGCAACAGGCGTTTAGCGGGTGTCGGCAACGTAAAAAGGTTTTGAGTGCGAGGAGGTAGCATTGTTTTTTTGTTTTCTTGGATGATAAAAAATGACCTGAGCCGTTCCAGCCGTTTGTCCAGTTCCCGGTTCCGGTATTCGAAATAGCGGTGCATCCCGTAGAACAGGACAAGTACCAGGAGCAGCCAGGCCAGCAATGGGGAGAGCGGCCGATTCCAGAACAACCGGAACCGGATTTTACGGTATATTTTTTTGGTGTGGATTGCCATTGCTTTGCCTGTTCAGTGCTGCAAAGAAGATGGCAGAACGCTATAAAAATCTTGAAAACGGGCGTGACAAAGGCATCACAAAAGCGTGACAAAAGCGTGACAACGTGCTGAAAATGAGATTTTTGCAGCGAAATGGGCTTCGCGCGGCTATTTTACCCGGTCTTGCGGCGCAAGCGCGCACGCGTTTGCCGGATGGTATTGTCCGACACCCCCAGCATGTTCGCCATTTCGTGCGTACTGAGTTCGAGGTGTTCCAAAACCAGGTAGCGGAGTTCAGCCGGTGTAAGGCCCGGATACAGCGCTTTCTGTTCTTTCATAAAATTGGGATGCACTTTTTCAAAAACAGCGCGGAAGCGCCGCCAGTCCTCTTCGGTCAGGATCATACTGGTGAAAAGTTGTTCCAGGTATTGGCTGCGTTCGCCGTTGACGCTGCGGTCTGAAATTTCGACACGCAGGTTTTCCAGCAGTTCCGATTTTTCGCGCAGACGTTGGGTCAGATCGACCAGATCCTTTTGCGCGGCTTCCAGTTCCTTTTCCTTTTGCAGGCGCAGGCGGCGCTGCCGGCGGAACCAGGCGAAACTCAGCGCCATTACCAGCGCCAGCAGTACGAACGCGGCATTGCGCAGTTCCTCCTGCAATTCCTTTTCGGCTTCCACCAGCCGGAGTTGCTCGGTATATTTTTCGGCGGCCAGGCGTTGGTTGATCTGCTCGAATTTCCGGATGTCGTTGCGTCGGTCGAGACTGTCCTGCAATTCCCGGGCTAGTTTGGTATTACGCAGGGCATCGGCGGGCCGGCCAAGCATTTCCTCGTACCGGGCTAAGTTTTCATAAAATTTGATGTGTTTGAAAATACTGATGTCCCATCTGACGCCCAGCATTTCCTTGAGTTCTTTCGAACGCTTCAGCAGGGCGCCAGCCTCCGCCAGTTTGCCGAATTCGAGTTTAATCGGAATATACACCTGTAAAGCCTCGTATTCCGCAATGTAGGCCGCTCTCGGGCTACCTTCCTTTTCGACCCTGCTCCAGGCATAACCCTGGTCGGCATAACGCTCTACTTCTTCCCGCCTGCCTTGTTGTAGCATCATCTCGGCAATACTCAGGGAAGAAAAACCTTGCCAGAACCGGGCTCTCCAGCCTGCCTCCTGATCGGTGGCATCCGCCGGGAGGTGCTGGTTGAAGCGCAGGACTTTCTGAGCGTATTCAATCGCTTTGCCGTAGTCTTTTTTTCGTTGCCAATAACTTTGTAAGTAGTTGAGAAACAGCGTGTAAAGCACATAGTTTTTTCCTGTAGGCGCCAATACCCGCTCCGCAGTAGTCAGGAACCGAAAGGATTCTTCATAGTCCTCCAGGTCCTGCATAAATTTGATGAGGATATAAAACATCGTCTCCGGTTTATAATCCTGAAACCGGTCGAAACCAAGTGCCTCCATGCTCCCGAATGCAATCTGTACTTCGGCGTACATCTGTTCGGTCGGGATCTTCTTGTACTTAAACTGCTCGTATTTTAAATACAGGCGCCCCGCGACGGTTTCCACATCGAAGTTGTTTTCTCTGGCTTCCCGCTCCATATCGGTCAGGGTCGGGAGGATTTCCGTAGGCGGCAGTTTCAGCGTTTCCCGGCGCTCGTATCGTCGAAATTTCACTGCGATATAAGAACGGGAATCATTTTTCTCTTCTGCGACCGCCAACATCCGGTCCAGCACGTTTGCTACGCCGGCAGCATCCAGGCCTGTAAATGCGAAATCATGTACGAAACGAAACCTCGCCGAAGCCGACATACTGCGAAATGCAGTCTCGTCCAGCGCGAGCGGCTGGGAGCGGGCAGGTTGCTGCAAATAACAAATGAGCAGCAAGGTGTAAAGGCAAAGCTGTTTCAAGTGCCGCAAAAGTTGAAAAATATGGAGCGGTTTTTCGCCGCGAGTGGCGTTTTTTTAACACCTCTTGCAAAAGTACTGCACAAATCTACCTGTTTATCCTGCCTGTACTAAAAGTTGTTGCTGTCGCGGCAGGTGTTCTCTATGCCGATCAGCCATATATTTCCTGCGCAAAACAGAATCGGCAAATGCCGCCTAATCCCGATATTTGCCCCTTCAACTTCCACACGCCCCCAAGTACCACCACCCATGAAAAAAGCATATCTCCTTGTTTTCCTGTCTGTTGCGACGCGCGTGCTTGTCGCGCAGGTCAATACAGACAGCCTTTGGGGGGTGTGGAACGACACGAGCCGGCCGGATACCACCCGTTTGTGGGCGATTCAGCACATGGCCTGGAACATCATGTTCACCGACCCGGACTCAGGTGCTGTGCTTGCGAAACTGGAACTGGATTTTGCCGAAAAGCGGGGAGATAAATGGTGGCAGGGAAAGGCGCTGAATGTGATCGGAACGACCTATAACCTGAAAGGGGAGTACGCCGCCGCACTGGCCGGCTACCAGAAAGCGCTGGTCGCCATGACCGAAGCGACCGAAGTGGGAGCGGCCGATCAGAAGCGGGGAATAGCCGCTATCTGTAGTAATATGGGGCTCATTTACCGGAGCATGGGCGATGGGTCCAAAGCGCTCGAATATTTTCAGAAAGACCTGGCGCTTCAGGAAGAACGGGGCGATCAGGAAGGCGTTGCCAATGCCTACAACAATATCGGAAATGTCTATGACGACCAGTCGAATAACGCCAGGGCGCTCGAATATTATCAAAAAGGCCTGGCGCTGCAGCAGGCGCTGAACGATGAGCCGGGCATCGCAACTTCGTGTAACAATATCGGAAATGTCTACCTGAACCAGGGCGCTCATGATCAAGCCCTTGAATTTTACAACAAAGCACTGGACCTGCGCCGGAAGTTGAAAGACCAGCGGGGTATCGCCATCGCTTTGGCCAATATCGGACTGGTTTATCAGGAACTGGACCAGCCCCGACTATCGCTCGGGTATGTCTGGAAAAGTATCGACATACTGGAGCGAATAGGTGAAAAACCCGAACTCGCCACTTCATATTACAGCCTCGGTTTTTTGTATGCCAACCAGAAAGAGTATACAAAAGCCATAGAATTGTGCAAAAAATCGCTGCTGCTCAGCCGCGATATCAATGCCGTCAAAACCGAAAGGGATGCCTGCGACTGCCTCTACCAGACCTATAAAGCAAAAGGGCAACACGAACTTGCACTGACTTATCACGAACAGTTCCTGGCGCTGAACGACAGCCTGCAGAAGGATGCCACCAGCCAGCGACTGGAACAGATGGAGTTCGCCCGGCAGGTTTTACTGGACAGCATCGGCAAGGAAGAGGAAAAACACGCGATAAAGATGAGTTACCAGTCGGCCCTGAACCAAAAAACGAACAGCCTCAATGCCGCCCTGATCGCAGGGATCATCGTGCTGCTGCTCGCGCTGGCTTTACTGGGCCGAATGCTGTATTTCC
>JADLCC010000459.1 GCA_020847425.1 Saprospiraceae bacterium | reverse complement strand
GTTTATGGATATTGAACAGTTTGTTTTTCGGACGAAAAACAAACTGTTCAATATCCATAAACCCATGCCACCACTAAAACCCAAGTAAATGAACGGCAGATGAATAAAATTATAACTCTGTTTTATTTAGAAACTTCAATCAGCCGATGGAAAAAGAACAAATCATACAGGGTTTAACCCTATACTTTATCTTTAAAATCTACAAATGGGGTTAAAACCCCGTAGAAAGGTATCTGTACTTGCTCCCGGCTGAAGCCGGGAGTTATTGAAATTACGTTTTGCGCAAATCAGCATCGAGCGGTTTTCATCAATAAGCCGCCGGTACAGACAAAAAAAGCGGCCCGGTGTCCCACACACCGAGGCCGCTACCACTTAGCAGAAATAATACTTTATCGGAGTGATGAGTTATAAGTGATGAGTGATGAGTTGTTGGAACCTTTTTCCTGGCATTTTTATAACTAAGGCCAAAAAAACGCTCTAATAACTCATAACTCATCCCTCATAACTCATCCCTAATCAACGTTGTCGTGTAAATATGTATTCCCCCCCACCCTGATCTCACCTTCTTCTTCCAGCGAAACCGTCCAGTTGGACATAGCCGGTTGTTCGGCGTCGGGTACATCTTCCAGGTTGATGCTTTTGCGCAGGTAAGCCGGCTGGTTTTCCATTTCGATAACGGTTTGCGGCGAACTCAGTTTCACCACATTGATCGGGCGGTTCAAGGCCTCCTGGCGGCGGCGCTGGGCCTCTTCAATGCGGCGGCGGCGTTCTTCGGGTGAAATCTCGTCGTCTTCCGGCTGGCGCAGAAAAGGGTCGATGTTGACAGGCGTCGTACGGCGGATTTTATCCACCGTTTCCCGGATGTTATCGAACTCGAATTCGAGCGCGGTAGCCGCCTTCTCATCTACCGGGGAATACGCCTCATCTGACGTAATCGTAAAGAGAGAAGGCTGGTTCTTTTTTCCGGCGGCCTCGTCGTCGAGGTGCACCACCTGGCGATCCGTCGGGTTTTGCTGGCGCAAGCCGCTCACTACCGAGCCTTTGCGTTCGGTCACTTCAAAACCGGTGGCGATGATGGTCACGGCCAGTTTTTCACCCAGGCGCTCGTCGAAGCAGTTACCCCAGATCAGGTTGGCATTTTCGCCGGCTTTTTCCTGCACGAACTGCGTGATTTCGAAGATTTCATCCATCGTAGCCTCTTTCACCCCGGAAGTAATATTGACCAGGATGTTTTTGGCGCCGAAAATATCGTTGTCTTCGAGCAGTGGCGAACGCAGTGCTTCGTCGGCAGCGCGGAAAGCGCGGTTTTCACCTTCAATCGTGGAAGTACCCATAATGGCCACTCCCGAGCCGCGCATGGTAGTGTTCACGTCTTCAAAGTCGACATTGACATAACCCGGTACGGTAATGATTTCAGCAATACCTTTTGCAGCGGTGCAGAGGATGTTATCTGCTTCGGCAAATGCTGCCGAAATGCTCAGGTTGCCGAAAATATCGCGCAGTTTGTCATTGGAAATAATAACCAGGCAGTCCACGTTTTTGCGCAGTTCTTCGAGGCCCTCCATGCCATTGCCGACGCGGGTTTTACCTTCGAAAGTGAACGGTAAAGTGACGATGCCCACGGTCAGGATACCCAGTTCCTGGGCAGCCTTTGCGATGATTGGCGCTGCGCCGGTGCCGGTGCCGCCGCCCATACCGGCTGTGATAAAGGCCATTTTGGTGCCTGTTTCGAGGAAACGTTTGATTTCGTCGATGCTTTCAATACAGGCCTGTTTACCTACGGAGGGCTTGCTGCCTGCGCCGCGACCTTCGGTCAGCAACTGGCCGAGTGAAATTTTGGTGGGCACCGGGCTGAGGTGCATGGATTGTGCATCGGTATTGCAGATGGCGTAATCGACACCTACGATGCCCTGTTTGTACATATGTGTGACAGCATTGGAACCGCCGCCACCTACGCCGATGATTTTTATGATAGAAGGTTCGTCCTTCGGAAGATCGAATAGCATAACTTTAGAGTGATGAGTTATGAGTGATGAGTTATGAGTGTTTCTCAATAATTCCTTGGTATGGTGAAGAAAGTAAGATAAAAAGAGTCACCTTAATGAATCCAGTATCCTATTTTCTTTTTTTGTCAGAATGGCGCTGCGGATAATACGCAGAACTTCTATGGTATCTTGACTGATGGATTGAAACTCTGCTTCGGTTAAGTATTCCGTATGATGCAGCAATTCAAGCCAATACAGTGTTTCGTCTGTTTCTTTTTGAGCAACTCCCAATTTGTGAATAAAATCGGCAGCACTTTCTGCATTTTGGGCCTCCCGGATATTTGCACCGATTGAAGTCCCAGATTTTAGCATTTGCTTGCTCAAAACGTATTCTTTCTTTTCTCCAACCAAATGTTTGAACAAATTGACGATCCGAATCGCGAGATTCATGGACTTTTCACGCATCGGAGATGATGTCAATTGTTTCATAAGTTGGAGCGTTTAAAAGTAATGAGTTATGAAGGCTTTCTTCATTTGGGTGGCTATGATTAAGAGAATAACACTCATAACTCATAACTCATCCCTCATAACTCTTAAATCACTTTTTATTGAAGTCCACATCCGGTTCCGCTTCAAACCATTCCTTCGTTTTTTTGAAGACATTATCGAACCAGGTGGCTCCTTTTTCTTCTGAAACATTGGAAGGTTCTTTCGGCTCGTCTTTGACTTCCGGTTTGGATACTTCTATAGTCGCTTTTGCCGGGTCGATGTCCTGCAGGCCACGCATCAGCAGACCGATGGCCGTGCTGAAAATCGGGCTGTTGACCTTTTCGTGGTAGCCATGCGCCAGGTGCTCCAGGGGAACGCCGATGCGGCAGGACATGCCGGTGTGAAACTCCGTGAGTTTGTCCGTATTGGCCAGCAAAGCGCCACCACCGGTGAGCACGATCCCGCCGATGAGTTTGCGCTCGTAGCCGCTTCGGCGGATTTCCCAAAGTACATAGTCGAGTACTTCTTCCATCCGCGCCTGTATGATACGGGCCAGGTTTTTTTCACTGATTTCCTTGTGGTCGCGTCCTTTCAGACCCGGGATCGTGATGATCCGGTTGTCGAACACCTCGTTGGCGAGGGCGGAACCGAATTTCACTTTGAGTTTTTCAGCCTGTGGCTGCATCACGGTGCAGCCCTCCTTGATGTCGGCCGTGATCACATTGCCGCCGAAAGGAATCACTGCCGTGTGGCGGATGATGCCTTCATGGAAGACCGTGATATCGGTAGTGCCGCCGCCGATGTCGACGAGCGCTACACCTGCCTGCTTCTCTTCTTCAGAAAGCGTCGCGTCGGCACTGGCGATAGGCTCGAGGGTAAGGTCGGCTACTTTGAGGCCAGTCTTTTCGATGCAGCGGTAGATGTTGTTCACCGCTGTGATCTGGCCGGTAATGATGTGAAAATTGGCTTCGAGGCGCACACCGCACATGCCCACAGGATCGGTAATACCCTGCTCGGAATCCACTGTGAATTCCTGCGGGAAGACATGAATGATCTTGTCGCCGGGCGGCAACACGAGTTTGAACATGTCGTTCACCAGCCGGTCGATATCGCGGTGGGCAATTTCGGTGTGGTCGCTTTCGCGGGTCAGAATGCCCCTGTGCTGGAGGCTTTTGATGTGCTGTCCCGCAATGCCGACGTGTACGGCGCGAAATTTCATTTGTGCCTGCCGTTCAGCAATATCAATTGCTTCACGGATGGCGTTGACTGTTTTTTCGATGTTGCTGACTACGCCGCGTAGCACACCGACACTTTCGACTTTGCCGATACCGACAATTTCGAGTTTTCCATGTGTATTCCTTCGGCCTGCAAGGCAACAAACCTTAGTGGTGCCGATGTCCAGGGCAACGACAACATCATGGGGTTGTGGGAGTAAATCCGTCATAACGTTTCTGTTTAAGTGGTCGAGTTTCAGTTTGTTTTTTCATTTCTGTCGCGATGCGAAACTCTTTCCAGCGACAAAAATAGTATTTTAAATAATTTGTTTCAATTTTTTTTGTTGATGAGGGTTGATAAAGGTTGATGAGGGTTGATATTCAGTATCAGTACATTCCTTTATCTCCTCCACTTTTGTTTGGCTTTTTGCCACTCAGTTGATTGATTTGATAAGTTAGTTTTTCCAGTTCAGGTCTCAATTCAAGATAATCAGTTTCGGAAACATACTCCAAATCTTTACTGATAATCAACAAGTTAATTACTTCAACAGCGCTACCAAAAGCGATTTCATAAAACCGATTTTGGTCCGGCGCGGAAATTCTTGCGCTACCTTCTGCCAGGTTACAACAAACAGAAACGCCGGCTCTTCTCATCTGACTTGTTATTCCAAAAAGTTCATCTTTTGGAAAACTTTTTGTTTTTACATAAATGGATTTGGTCACTCTTCTGGCAATTTTCCAGATGGTCATTTTTTCAAAAGCGTATTCGTACTGCATAGGATTAGGTTATTTAAATGAATGTGATTTGATAAGGATTAAAGATTGTTGATTAGGGTTTATAAGGTTTATAAGGGTTGATGAGGGTTGATAAAATGGTTGGAGGGCATCTCGTTATCAACCCTCATCAACCCTTATAAACCCTCATCAACTACTTCTTACACACCACTTGTCCGTTGTACTTCAAATTAATCGTCTCGTATTTCCGCCAGCC
>JADLCC010000458.1 GCA_020847425.1 Saprospiraceae bacterium | reverse complement strand
ACAAACGAAGGCGGCGCTTCGATCACAAAAGAATCGACAGGCAGCGCACAACCTTCCGCGTCTTTGATCTCGATAGTATAGTGGCCGGGCAGGAGCGCGTCGGGTAATACCACTTGAGCGTTTTCATCCCGAATAACCGTTGTGTAAGGCAGTGAAAAATTGTCGCCGGGGGTCAGAGAAATGCTGATGGAGCCATTAACCCCGCCGGGGCACTGCACATTCAGGGGCTGAAGCACCACATTGGCATTGACCGGAATATCTTCGATGATGAAAGAAACTTCATCGGTGCAGCCGGTAACCACATCCGTTATACCACAAAAATACAGATTGGCGCCCAGTCCGAAAAAAGGCGGCGCCGGGCCGAGGGTATAGGTATACTGGCCCGAACCGCCCTCCACGAGCACATTTGCAGCTCCGGTTGGTAGCCCGCATTTGGCGTTTTGGATGACTACGACATTCGATTCCAGTGGATTGGTGTTGGGAACACAAATTTTAAGCACACTGTAACAGCCAACGCCATTCGTGGCGGTGACATAATAACATCCGGCGGCGAGGCCGTCGTTGGTGAATCCGGAAACACCATTGCTCCAGTTATAGGTCAGGTTGGAGGGCGACAACACTATTTTTCCATTGGAAGCCAGGCAGTTGGCAGGGCTGATGGTGCTCACCTGTACCACCGGGCCATTGGAATTATTGATAATAATCGAGGTGTCGAGCGTACAGTTTGGATTGTCGGCCCGGATAATTTCAACATGATAGGTACCGGCCTGCAGGTTGGAAGCCACATTGGAAACAGAAACCGAAGGGGTCCAGTTGAATAGGAAAGCGCCGCTGCCGAGGTTCAGAATGATTGTTCCTGTCGAATTGCCGCAGGTCGCATTGGAAATCAGAATAGACGAAAGTGTGACCGGGTTGTTGCAGCCCCCCTGCCCTGTAACCTGATACCCCGTCAGCAACCCTGCCAACAGCAAAATCAGGGTAAAAGCGGAAGGCATCTTATGGCAAATGTTCATAGTACTTCGAAATCTGGGAAAAGCGAAAAATCGATTGCAAGAAAAGCGGTGGGGGATTAAAAACGGATGATTTGGCAAAAGTAACGTTTCCATGAAGGCTTTGAAACCCTTCTGAAAGGCTGTTTTTTATGTAAAACCGATAGCGTATAATAACTTGTATTAAAACATTATGACGGATTAAAAGTTTGAATATCAATTATTTAATGATAAATAATAAACTAAAAAACTTCCGACAATCTGCAAATAATGTCCCTTTTTTGACAAACAATGTCTGTTACTTTTGTAACATCAGAAAGATACCGATCTCAAACCGATCTGATTCAAGGGTACTCTGACCCGGTTCAAACACACACAACTACTAATCAAAAACTACGCCGCCATGGAAACGAGCAACAAAATTAACGTCCTCGGGAAACTTCCGATTCTGGCATCACTGGCAGCAAATGAACTGGAACAAATCGCTACAATCGCCACTTACCGGCGGGTTGCTAAGTTCCAGTTTATTTTTATGCCGGATGAAGTCGCCGATTACGTTTATATTTTGCTGAAAGGCAGGGTAAAAACCGGCACCTTTTCGGCGGAAGGACGCGAAGTTATCAAAGAAATTCTACAGCCGGAAACTTTGTTCGGCGATCTGGCGCTGACCGGCGAGACCAAAAGAAGCGATTACGCCCAGGCCCTGCACGACGATGTGGAATACCTGGCTATACGGGTCGCTGATTTTCAGCAACTTATGCAGCAAAATCAACGCCTGATTTTTGCCTGCATGCACCACCTGACACAGCGCCTGCAGCGGGTCGAAGACCGGCTTGCTAAACTGGTACTCAAAGATGCCCGCGAACGGATTATCGAGTTTTTGGTGGAAACAGCGGGTAAAGAAGGCCGCCGTGTAGGCTACGAAACCCTCGTGAAACACCACCTGACACAACAGGACATTGCCAACCTGACCGGCACCAGCCGTCAAACCGTCACCTCTGTGCTCAATGACCTGCGCAAATCCAACCTGATCTATTTCAACCGGAATAGTATTTTGATCCGGGATGTGGAGAAGTTGGCGTGAAAAAGTGTTTTGGTATTTTAGTGTTTTGGTGTTTTAGAGTACCAGCTCTATCCTATGTGTGAAACTTGGGGCTGGCACCCTAAAACACCAAAACACTAAGACACTAAAACACTATTTTTTGATCCACCCCACCGGATTAATCCTTTCCTTCTGGTGCCACAATTCAAAGTGTAGTTCCGAGGCTCCGGTAATCGGGTTGTTGCTCACTTTGCCGATCACCTGTTTGGATCGCACCTGTTCCCCTTTTGTCAAACCTGTTTCCGCCAGATTGGTATATACCGTATAGTAATCGCCGTGCTGAATGATGACGGTATAGTCGTGGCCGGGAATGAACTGTACGCCTGCCACAATGCCTTCATGTACAGCCCGTACAGTAGCCGACTCTTCCGTACGGATATCGATGCCATTGTTGGTAATACTGATGGTTTTGATGGTAGGATGTTGTTGTTTGCCAAAACCCCTGGAAATAAAACCGCTTTCTACGGGCCAGGGCAAGCGGCCTTTGTTGCGCCGGAAATCAAAACTCTGGTTGTCTTCCGTTGCTTCGCGGTTTGTAGCAGTTGCAGGGGCGCTATTGATTTTAGATGCAGCGGGTTTTTCGGCGGTTTTGCCCGTCGGGCTCGAAGGTTTTTCGGCCACCGGAGCAGGAGGCGTAGGATTGGCGGCAACAGGTGGTACGCGCCTCGATTCTTCCGCACGCTTGCGCACTTCCTCCTGGATAACGTTTTCAATCGACTGATTGAGTTGTTCGTGCGCGATCTGTTTTTTCTGAAGGTCCTGTTTCAGGCGTTCTTCATCTTTGGCCAGAAATTTCAGGGTTTCGTCTTTTTGGACCAGGTCGCTGGAGAGCGTCGCTTTTTGTCCTTGCAGGGAATTCAGCAGGGTTTCTTTTTCCAGCCGGGTATCGTTAATACTCCTGATTTTCTGGGCCAGCATGGCACGGGTGGCAGCGATGGCATCGGCCTGCTGCTTGCGATAGCGGTCGTATTTGCGCAAAAAAAGCCAGCGCCGGAACGCCTGATTCAGGCTTTCTGCGGATAAAATATACAACAATGGATTGCTGAGACTTTTGCGGCGGTAAGCATTGCGCACCATATGGCCGTATTCCTGCTGCATCTTTTCGATATCCTGGGTCAGAGAACTGATGACACCCTGATTGCGTTCGATCAAATCTTCTGCGGCAGATACTTCATCCTGGATGGTTCGGATCAGCGTTTCGCGGCTTTCAATCTGGCTTTGCAGGGCCAGGTATTTATCATAAGTCGCTTCCCGGGTTTGCGACGTTTTCTGGATCATCCGCTCTGTGGTAGAGATATCGCGGATAATTTTTTTGCGTTTCTCCTCCAGTTCTTTTTTGGATTGTGCCAGCAGCACAGCCGGCAACAACAAGAGCAGCAGCACGATACGGGCGCCGGTCATGTTATTCCACACGCTCATAGTGATCGGGGATTTCAAAGCGGTAATTTTTCGGAACATTGATTTCAACATCTGAAAATTCAATTTCGAGGCGCATGGTCCCACTTTCCGGACTGTATGCTTCGATGCGGCGAAGGTACGGAAACCATTGAGCCTCAGGCACTTTTTTATAATTTTCAAAACCCAAAGAGACCAGCCGGGCATCTTTTTGTTGCACAAAGGATTCCTGCGTCAGCAAAAAGTTGCCTTCCTGTAGCCTGTAATCGGCGCCTATCTGACCGTCGTTGCCGCGCAGCCGGTGCTGTCCTTCCGCCAGATCGGATTCCAGATGCATCCCGTCCGACAGCCAGGCGGAAGCCAGCAGGGTTTGTTGCAGCAACCCGAAGCCCGCCGGCAGGTTGTATTGCCGCTGCAAGGCTGACAGCGATTGAAGCGTGCAGGTCTTGTCAAGGCGGTTGAGTGTGATCACGGAATCCGGGGTAATTAGTACACGGGCAACTTCAATGCCAAACTTCTTGACATTCAACCACATAACACTGTCTTTGATCCAGATCAGGTTGGCGTTGGCGGCAATGGACTGGCCGTTGCCTTCCACAAATATTTTGGCCTGCGCATTCAGTTGCTTTACTTTGGACAGGTCCCTGCCTTGCAGTTTTTTCAGCAAATAACCGCTTGTTCTCGTCTCCGTTGCGGGTTTGCCGGCATCATCGGTAACCTTGCCAGTACGCCGGCAACCATTTTCCTTGGCAGAAAGCAACAGGGTGATGGAAAGCAGCAAAAGGGTATAGCGCATTTTTTTATGTTTATCGTGTTTTATGTGTTTTAGGGTTTTGGTGTTTTAGAGCGATAGCGCTTGGGACTGGTTCAGATCTTAGGAGTTAACAGCCTAAAACACTAAAATACCAAAACCCTAAAACACATCAAAGACTTCATTCCGGGTCTTCCAAATTCAACAACGCTCCGCTCAATTCGCTCATCGCATGCCGGTCGCCGGCTTTTTTACTCACTTCTATGCCTTGTTTGTAGGTTAGAACAGCCTTATCAAAATCTTGTTGTTGTTCGTACAGTTTTCCCAAATGGTAATACAGTCCCACGTAACCCGGATCCGCTTCCTGCAGGCGCAGATAGAACGCCAGGGCTTCCGCGTGATTGTGGAGACCCTCGTGTTCTTTTGCCAGGGCAAAGAGGATGAAAGCGTCGTTGGGCGCTGATTCGAGTAATTGGGTGAGGTGTTGGAGGCGCTGGCTCATGTTGGTTGATGGTTTATGGGTTTATTGTTTATGGGTTTATAGTTTATGTTATGGTTTATTGGTTTATGAGTTTATGGTTTATTACCCATGCAATACTAAACTCATAAACCATAAACTTATAAACCCAAAAAAAGATAGCGAAATTTCGCTGAACATTATTTTTTTCTGCTAAACCTTGTGTGTATCTTTGCAGTCCCGCAAAAGTAGGGTATCCCCGAAGGGAAACGACAACCTTAACCATTCATTTAGTAAGTAATCAAGCAAAATTAGTTTGAACTAATTCTTCTGTAACGCATTGATTAACATTGCCATTTGCTCTTTGCAATTTTGCCATTTTACTTAAGTGCCAATTTAACATCAGGTTGCGTTATTTTTTATACAAATGCTTGAGCATCAAGCCAGATAACTAAATAACTGATAACCGATAACTACTTAACCTGTTCAAAATGAAATTATTAGTTTGTATCAGCCAAACGCCCGACACCACCGCGAAAGTCTCTTTCAAATCGGACGGTAAGGAGTTTGATGCAGCCGGCGTACAATTTATCATGAATCCTTACGACGAGTGGTACGCCCTCGTTCGTGCCTGCGAACTGCGGGAAACCCTCGGCGGTTCGGTAACTGCCCTGAATGTAGGCCCTGCCGCCAACGAAACCACCATCCGCAAAGCGCTTGCTATCGGCGCCGACGATGCCGTGCGCATCAACGCCGACCCGCAAAGCGCCGGTTTTGTTGCCAAACAAATCGCCGAATACGCCCGCAGTCAGAACTTCGATATCATTTTCTTCGGAAAGGAAACCATCGACTACAACGGCTCGGAAGTGGGCGCCATGGTGGCCGAATACCTGGACATGCCATACATTTCCTACGCGTCTAAACTGGACCTGAACGGCAATACCGCCACCCTCGAACGCGATATCGAAGGCGGTGTGGAAGTGTTGGAAGTGGATCTTCCCTTTGTCGTCAGCGCAGCAAAAGGTATGGCCGAACAACGTATTCCCAACATGCGCGGTATCATGACGGCCCGCACCAAACCGCTGGTGGAAGTAGCGCCGGTCGCATTTGAAGACGCCGCAAAAGCTGTGCAGTTCACTTTACCTCCCGCCAAAGCAGGCGTAAAACTGATCGACCCGGAAAACATGGACGAACTGGTGCGACTGCTGCACGAGGAAGCCAAGGTAATTTGAGGGATGAGTTATAAGTTATGAGTTATGAGTTATTGGAGTTTCATGCTGGAACGAGAAAGAGTGTATTATCCATTTCACCCATGCCTACATGAAACACCAATAACTCATAACTCATAATTCATAATTCATAACTTATAACTCATAACACTACTAATAACCAATAACTAAATTATGGTTCTTGTTTTTGCGGAATCTCCCCGCGGCATTCTGAAAAAAGCGGCTTTCGAGGCTGTTACATACGGTAAAAAAACGGCTGATCTGCTCGGTACGAGTTGTGTGGCCCTTACTTTGGGTTCGGTAAAAAATGCCGGCGAACTGGGCGTTTACGGCGCTTCCCGTGTGCTGAATATTGCCGATACGGCTTTCGAACATTTTGATAGTCAGGCAGTTGCGGCTGCCATTGCAACCATCGCCCAACAAAACGGCGCAACAGTTGTGGTATTAAGTCATACTTCTACCGGCAAATCCATCGCAGGCCGCCTGTCTGTTCGCCTGAATGCCGGACTGGTTTCGGGTGTGAACAGTCTCCCGGCGGTAAATGGCGCTGCATTGCATGTAAAAAAATCGGTTTTTTCCGGAAAAGCCATTGCGGAATACCAGATCGACAGCGCGGTTAAAGTGCTTTCTCTGATGGGCAATGCTGTTAAGCCTGAAGCAACGGGCGCTGCCATTTCCGTAGAAAACGCATCCGCTGGCGCAAAAGGACGCATCCGGGTGAAAGAAGTAAAAACCCAGGAAGGTATCGTGCCGCTGCCGGAAGCCGAAATTGTGGTTTCTGCCGGACGTGGCATGAAAGATCCCGCCAACTGGGGCATCGTGGAAGACCTGGCCACCACGCTCCATGCCACCACTGCCTGCTCCCGCCCGGTAGCGGACAGCCACTGGCGCCCGCACCACGAACACGTGGGTCAAACGGGTATCGCTATTCGCCCGAACCTGTACATCGCCATCGGCATCAGCGGCGCCATCCAGCACCTGGCAGGTGTGAACAACTCCAAAGTGATCGTTGTGATCAACAAAGACCCGGAAGCACCGTTCTTCAAAGCGGCAGACTACGGGGTGGTTGGAGATTTGTTCGATATTGTGCCGAGACTGAATGCGTCGTTCAAAAAGTTTAAAGCGGGGCACTGATTTTGGGATGCCCGCCGGAGGGCAATAGCAACGCGGATGACACGGATAACGCGGATGTACGCGGATTTTTTCCCGCTTTAGAGTTGACACATAAATGAGAAGTTTTTGTATATGCTCGTTTTTTGTGAAAACAAGTCAACTCTAAGTCGGAAAATCCGTGTACATCCGCGTTATCCGTGTCATCCGCGTTGCCATTAACGCTACGGTGGTTATCCAGAAAAAAGCCCCTTCTGCGTTTTTTTTACCTACTCCGCATCCAAATACCCAAGTCCTGTGTTTTTATTATTATTTTTGCGCCCGCAACACGTTTGTCCGGCGCAATACCTGTATTGAAACCGAACCGTTTTGTATCCCATTTTCCTGACAAGAACCTTTATCTAATTGATAATGAGACGTATAGAACTCGACATCGTGGCTCTTTCTCATAGTATGACGCAGTCACACAACTACGCTGTGGTGCTCGGCGAACGCAAAGGACAGCGCCGCCTGCCCATCGTCATCGGCAGTTTTGAAGCCCAGGCGATTGCGGTTGCCATGGAACGAATGGTGCCCAACCGCCCGCTGACCCACGATTTGTTCAAAAGCACACTCGATACTTTCGATATTCAGTTGAAAGAAGTGGTGATCAACAACCTGCTGGACGGCATTTTTTATGCCCGCCTGATCTGTGTGCGTGAAGGCGAGTTGTTTGAAATCGACTCGCGTACGTCAGATGCTATCGCAATGGCCGTGCGTTTTGAGTGCCCGATTTATACCTACGATTTTATCCTGGAAGCCGCCGGCGTAGTGCTGGAAGAACAGGAAGACGGCAGCCTCCGCGCCGCTCAGGTGGCCGGAAATCTGGACAGCGACGCGATTGAAACCTTGTCGATGGACACGCTGCAAACGAAGTTGCAGGAAGTGCTGGAAGCGGAAGATTATGAAATGGCAGCGAAGATTCGGGACGAGATTAAACGGAGGCAAGAGAAGGACTAAAAGGCAAGGGGCAAGGGGCAAAAGGCAAAAGGCAAAAAACGCCTGCTCCTGGCTTTAAAAAGATAAAAGAAGGGTCGGTTCGCTGTGTGGCGGGTCGGCCCTTTCTGTATGTGGGAAGGCTAGTGTAGAGGTGTCATCTGCGACGCAGGAACAGGTGACATCTCGGAACGGCATCTCAAAACAATAGCGCCTACCGCGTTGAGATAACACCTGCTCGTACCTCGCAGATGTCACCTCAACGCTAAGCAGCCGGTACACCCAAAAAGAGAAAGCGCACATCTCCGTTACCGCTGAGATTCGACAACGTATGCCAGAGGCCAAGCCTCCCCAAAGTTTCAAACTTTCGAGCAGCTGTGGTAAACACGAATCTCCCCCATTTCCCCTAAATTTACCCGCTCAATCGGCCACAGCCGACCACCATGCGTATCTTGTCCAACATCACTCTTACTTTTCTGCTGCTCGCTCTGGCCATTGCGGACATCCTGCCAGCCCAGCCGGGCTACCGCATTGAAAAGTACGACACCCAGAACGGCCTGCAAAGCCACTGGGTCAGCGCCGTACAGCAGGACCCGCAGGGTTTTATTTGGCTGGCATTGAAAGACGGGATGCTGGCGCGTTTTGACGGGCATTCGTTCGTGCATTTTCCCATGAACGAACAGGAACGCATGGCCTTCGGTGGAAATACCTTGCTGAACCTGTGGATCGATCCGAAAGGCCGGTTCCTCGTCATGATTCAGGAAAAATCCGGGCTTTTTAACCCAAAAACCGGCCGTTTTACTTTGCTCCCGGCAGAGCAAAACGAGGTCGTTATTCCAGAGGGATTTAAGGAAGTAGACAAAAGCCGCCCATGGACCAACGATTGGGAAGTGTTGCGCGAGCCATTGAGGATCAAACGCAACAGGACCGGCGACACCTATACCCTGGACGGGATTTCCATAATTTATCAGGTGCTGGACACCGGAAATGAAATCTGGATCGCCGCCTTTGAAGGGTTGTATAAAATTTCGCCACGGCGGCATTTGTTTGAAACGATCCAGTCCCGTCCTTTTGACATCCAGAAGGGCATGGTGACCGGTAGGAGTTGTTACGGAATGACCGAAACCGGCGGTTATCTTTGGTACATAGCGGATAAAGCACTTTGGCGGGCGCCGGTGGATCACCCCGATCAGTCGACGCAAGTAATGGACGCCGCTGTGTTAGGCGGTTTTTACAGTTTGTACGCCGACCGTACTGGTGGGCTGTGGCCGGGGCGTTATTCCGCCGGGATGATACGGATGAACGCCGCCAATCCTGCTGAGTACCGGAATTTTTCCCCGCCGGAACCTTCGCGACAAACGGCCGCGCGCAGTTTTCTGGAAATGCCGGACGGCAACATGTGGGCCGCCACGGACCAGGGTATTCTCGAAATGGACCCTGCCAATCGCCGCACGGCATATATCGAAAAAGAACAGATCGGCAATGTCTGGCAATTTTACCGGGCCGCCAATAACGATATCTGGGTTGCCACGGAAAATGGCCTGTTTCAACTGCGGCTGCAAAACGATGCGTACCACGTTGCAAATCATTATTACACAGGCAATTGCGCCGGAATGGGCAGCAACAAACTGCTTTCGGTACAGGAAGCAGGCGGGTATTTGTGGCTCGGCAGCGACGGCGGTTTGATCCGGTTTGCAATGCACGAACCGAGCGCAGCAACCCGGACGTTCACCACAGCGGACGGATTACCCAACAACAAAGTGTATTACGCCATGCCCGACGGGAAATACCTCTGGGCGGGCACGGATTGGGGGCTTGCCCGGATTTCCCTGGAATCAGCCATGCAACCCGAAGACCTGCCGGAAATCCGTACATTTCATGTGGACGACGGATTGCCGCATGAAGAATTTAATTCATTGGCATTTTTCAGAAGCCCTTCCAGCGGAAAAATCTTCCTCGGCGGCCTCAACGGTATCAGCGTTTTTCAACCGCAAGACCTGCAACAAACTACCGCAGCCGAACCGCCGTTGCTGTTTACTTCTTTTGAAAAATACGATCAAAAGCACGATACCACCTTGTCATTCAGCCTGTTACAACGAGGGAGCGAACCGGTGGTGCTGGAATATTACGACCAGTTTTTTACGATCAGTTTTGCCCTGCTTTCCTATACAGATCCCAGGCACCACCGCTATTTGTATCAGATGGAAGGTTTTGAAAAAAACTGGAACGCGGTGGGGAGCAACAACTTTGCCCGGTACACGGCATTACCGCCAGGTACCTACACCTTCAAAGTGCGGGCAGCCGATCACAACGGAAACTGGGTGTCGGGCACCATTTCACTGCCAATCATCGTCCGGCAGGCCTGGTACCGCAGCGGCTGGGCGTGGGCTATGTACCTGCTGGGGTTTGGTTTGGTCCTGTACACTTTCTGGCTGCAAAGGTTGCGCCAGGTGCGTTTGCAGGCAAGGGCCGAACAACTGGAAGCGCTGGACGATTTCAAATCGAAATTTTTTACCAATATCACACATGAATTCCGGACGCCCCTGACGGTCATTCTGGGCACCACGGCGCAACTGGAAAAAGAGCAGGTTTCACAAACCTGGCAGCATAAACTCGGTCTGGTCAAACGCAACGGCGAAAACCTGCTGCAACTGATCAATCAAATGCTCGACCTCGCCAAACTGGAAGACAAGTCGCTGAAAATGAATTATATACAGGGCGATGTGGTGGCTTTTGTCCGGTACGTATGTGAAAGTTTGCAATCCCTCGCCCATGCGCAGAACATCCTGATCCGGGTAGAAACGACCGCGCTTAGGATGGTGATAGACTATGATCCCAAGCGCCTGCAGCAGATTGTATATAACTTGTTGTCCAATGCCATCAAGTTTACACCTTCAGGTGGGGAGGTACTGCTGAAGATGGAAACGACAGATTACCGCAACGCGCCCGGTTTTATGCTGCACGTGAGTGATACGGGCATGGGGATTCCCACAGCTGAGCTTCCCCATATTTTTGACCGGTTTTACCAGGTCGATCAGCACAGCAGCACAGGCGGAACCGGTATCGGACTGGCCCTGACCAGAGAACTGGTGAAGGCGCTGGGCGGCGGCATTACTGTCAAAAGCGAACTGGGTCGGGGCGCCATTTTTACGGTTCAATTGCCGGTGACCAACCAGGCGCCACAGGTACAGCCGAATGAAGTTTTTGTAAACGACGCGATTTTACCTGTCGTGCCTCCGTCGCCCGTCGCTCCCGAAACCGCCCCGCGCCTGCTGCTGATCGAGGACAATCCGGACGTTATGGAATACCTCCGCACTTGTCTGGCGGGAAAATACCGGCTCGATTTTGCCAGCAACGGCAAGGCCGGCATTGAAAAAGCCTTTGAAAATGCACCTGATCTGGTTGTTTCCGATGTTATGATGCCCGAAAAAGACGGCTTTGAAGTCTGCGAAGCCCTCAAAAACGATGCCCGGACCAGCCATGTTCCGGTGGTTTTGCTGACTGCCCGGGCCGATGTGGAAAGCCGTATCGCCGGACTTCGGCGCGGCGCGGACGCCTATCTGGCCAAACCGTTTCAGGAGGAAGAACTACTGGTGACGCTGGAAAAATTGCTGGAAAATCAGCGGCGTTTACACAAGTACTACTTTAGGCTGGCACTGGGACAGGAATCGGATGTAGCTGAAATACCGCTTCACACGGAGCCTGACTTTGAAAACACCTTTCTGAAACACCTGCGCGAAGCCGTCGAAACCCGCCTCGACGATGCCGAACTGACCGCCGAAGAAATCGGCCGCGTGATCGGGATGAGCCGCTCCAACCTGTACGCCAAATTATCGGCGCTCACTGGTTTGTCTTTCAACCTCTACCTGCGCGAACTGCGCCTGAAAAAAGCGCAGGAACTACTGCGATCCACCGACCTGAACATTGCCGAAGTTGCGTATGCCGTGGGGTTCAACGATCCGAAGTATTTCAGCAAATTATTTTCGGAGGCGCTGGGGGTGTCGCCGAAGAAATTTAGAAGTGAGAAGTGATAGAGGGTGAGAGAGTGAGAGGGTGAGAGAAGTGAGAGTCCGGAGATTACACCGCTCAGCATTTGGACCTCAAAGGCGAGGCGGTGTAATCGAAGTCATCTCTCACATCTCTCACTATCTCACATCTCTCACCCTCTCACCTCTATCACTTCTATTTTCGGATCATATTCCACCTCTTTCGGACAATAGTCGCCCTGCTCCGCGCCATATGGCGCACAACTTTGCCGCAGTCATTTATTCATTCAATCAACAATGAACTATGCGCAGCAGCACATTTATTACAGGGATTTTCACTTTGATTACAACGGGTTTTCTCAGCGCTCAAAACGTGGGTATCGGTACCATGACACCTCTCGAAAAACTACATGTAGAAGGAAACACCTACACCACTGGCATCACCCGCACGGAGGCATTTTCCATGGGCGGCGGTAATACATTTACTGTAAACACCCCCACAGTTGCGGGCGGCCGGTTTTTTATCAGCCCGGAAGGGAGAGTAGGTATTGGCACCAACAATCCGGCTTCCCGATTTCAGGTGCTGGGCCACAGTCGGTTCGAAGACTTCACGATAACCGGCAACAGCAACTTCGAGGTCAACGATGGTTTGGTTGCAGGAGGCCGGTTTCGGATTATGCCCGATGGCAGCGTCGGCATTGGGGTGCAGTTTCCATCTGCCAAACTGGAAGTGGCTGGCAACCTCGAAATTTCCGGTGGTGGAGAAGTCTTTATGGAAAACACCAATATTAGAAAACTGAATACGCTGGAAGGATTCAACGGGCTTTATTTGCGGCCCAATCCGGGCAACAGCAATCTGGTTAATATTGATCCGAACGGCAACGTAGGTATCGGCATCGGTACGAACGCTCCCGCGCAAAAGTTACAGGTAAACGGTACGACCAGAACGGTCGGGTTACAGGTGACTGATGGCGCTGTGTCGGGGCATATCCTGCGCTCCGACGCTTCCGGCACTGCCAGCTGGGTCAACCCGGCAAGTTTGTTTCCCGGTGTTTCCTGGACGGTCAATGGAGCCAATCAGTTTTCAGCGCTGAGCGGCAGTGTCGGTATCGGGACATCCAGTCCAGGCGCCAAACTGGATGTGGCGGGAAACATCCTGGTTTCCGGCGGCGGAGCGGTTATTCTGGAAAACAGCCATGTGAAAGGGCTCAACACACTGGAAGGCAGTGTAAGTGGAATTTATATGCGGCCCAGTCAGGGTGGTAACATTACGGTGAATATTGACCCCAACGAAAATGTCGGCATCGGCATGGGCACCTCCTCACCCGGTTCCAAACTGCAGGTCAACGGCAATTTTTCGGTCAGTAACGGCGCTAAAAATTTCATCACCGATCACCCGCTCGACCCCGCCAACAAGTCGCTCCTGCATGCCTGTATCGAAAGTCCGGAGGTGCTCAACGTGTACAGCGGAACAACAATACTTGACGCTAATGGCAAAGCCACGATTCAACTCCCTGATTATTTTGAAGCGCTGAACAAGGATTTTCGATATCAACTCACTTGTGTAGGGTCCTTTGCGCCGGTTTTTATCCAGCAGGAAATTACTAATAATCAATTTGTTATAGCAGGTGGAAGTGCAGGACTGAAAATATCCTGGCAAGTGATGGGTGTTCGCAACGATCCCTGGTTCCGCGACCATCCCTATCAATCCATTGTGGAAAAAAAGGGCTCTGAAAAAGGCCGCTATTACTACCCCGAAGGTTACGGCCAGGCGGTGGAACAGGCGATTGGTAGCCAACCAGCAATTGAAACGCAACAAAAATAACAGGTAACGATATGAAACAGCGCAAAATTATCCTGTCCGTCACTATCTGCCTGGCGATTTTAACCATGCTTAAGGCGCAGGTATTCATACAGGGCGGAGCACAAATAGACTTCACAGGTAGTACTTTCATTTCCATTGAAAACGGCGACTTCATCAACAACGGCATCTTCAATGCTGGTACCAACAGCACAGTGATTTTTACCGGAAGCAACACCGATGCCCATATCGGTGGCAACCAGGTAAGCAGATTTATCGACCTGAAAATAGACAAACCGAATCGAACCGTTTTTTTGGACCAGGATATCGCCATCCACTTTGACATTATTTTTTCAGAAGGGTTCCTGGATCTCAATGGGCACGATATCGATCTCGGATCACTGGCGGTACTGGCCAATGAGGTGGAAAACAGCCGGGTGATCGGTCCGGCCGGCGGAGAAATCATATCGACTGTGAACCTCAACGCGCCTGTGAACAGGAACCCGGGCGGCCTGGGTTTATTCATTACTTCCACGGAAAATCTGGGATTAACAACCGTTAGGCGCGGGCATGTGCCTGTAACGAGCGGCAACAGCACTTCCATCCAGCGCTACTACACCATCATGCCGAACAACAATACCGGCCTCGATGCTACGCTGCATTTTAGGTATTTTGATGCGGAACTGAATAACATCCCGGAAGCAGAACTCGAACTTTGGCATAATACTGGCGCCGACTGGGAACCCCTGGGATTCAGTGCCAGAAGCGATGCGCAAAACTTTGTCGAACAAAGCGGGATCGACCATTTTACTACCTGGACGCTCACCAACCAAGCCAACGCCCTGCCAGTGGAATGGTTGGCATTTCAAGCCTTTTTGCAGGACGATAACCGGGTTTTACTCGAATGGAAAACCGCGCACGAGCAAAACAACGCCGGTTTTGAAATAGAAAGACGGATGCCCGTCGGCACGGCATGGTCGAAACTGGGTTTTGTGCCTGCCGCTACAGGCGACTATCAGTTTTTGGATGATAAGCCCTTGCCAGGGATGAATTTTTACCGATTGAAACAGCAGGACAAGGACGGGACATTTTCGTTTTCGCCTATTGTTTCCGTTCAAGTACATGCAACAGTAACGCCACTTTACGTTTACCCCAATCCGGCCCTGGATGAAATTAATATTCAGTTGCCTGATGATGCGATGTCAATAACACTTTACGACAACCTGGGGCGCTTGCTGCTTACCCAAACGGTGTATGAAGAATCACTTATACGATTGAATATCAATCAGTTACCATCAGGCGCTTATTGGCTACTCGTACAAAAGAATGATGGCTTTGAACAGGTTAAATGGCTGAAGTAAAAGTGGACATATTAGGATTACGCCCTGCCCGTTCTCACATCCGGCGCCGGTACGTGCTACTTAAAAAATCGCCGTTGCCGGAGCCGGATACCCACAAAATAGAGTAGAAAAAACAAACCTGGCAGGTAGCGTCCCCAATGAAAAAAAGGCGCTGGCCGGTTGGCATCTATCGCCGCCGCTTCTGCCGATAAAAGGTAACTTTTAACCCCAAAATAGATGGAAGCACTCCAACAGCAGAATATGATGAAGATGAATACTTCCGGCCAATTGGAACGTAATAAGGATTGAAAAGGCTTCATAGATACTGGATGGAGGGTAAACATTTGGGTAAAGATACTTTTTCACGTCAGTTTTGCCGAGGTGGCACAAATCTTCTGCAACGCACTGACGAACACTCTTTTTGCCGCTTTGCAATTTTGCCCTTTTATTTACCTTGCCTCGCCTTAACTACTTACCACCATCTATGCTTTCTGATATTGAAATTGCACAGGCTGCAACGCCTCAACGAATCATCCCCCTTGCCGCCGAAAAACTCGGCATCCCCGATGAAATCCTCGAACCCCACGGGCATTTTATAGCCAAAGTCGACCTGGCTTACCTCGACCAACTTCCCGAACGCCCCGGCAGCAAACTCATTCTCGTAACCGCCATCAGCCCGACTCCTGCGGGCGAGGGCAAAACGACCGTCAGCGTCGGCCTCGGCGACGGGCTGAGCCACATTGGCAAAAAAACGATGATCTGCCTGCGCGAACCCAGCCTCGGTCCGGTATTCGGCATGAAAGGCGGCGCGGCAGGCGGCGGTTATGCACAGGTGATTCCGATGGAAGACATCAACCTGCATTTTACCGGCGATTTCAGCGCAATTGCGCTGGCAACCAACCTGTTGGCCGCATTGATCGACAACCATATCCACCAGGGCAATGTACTGGGCATCGACCCGCGGCGGGTCACCTGGAAGCGTGTGATGGACATGAACGACCGTGCCCTTCGCGACACTGTCATCGGCCTGGGCGGCACAGCCAACGGCCAGCCCCGCGAAGCAGGTTTCGATATCGTGGTGGCCTCCGAGGTCATGGCGATCTTCTGCCTGGCTACTTCGCTGAGCGACCTGCGGGAACGCCTGGGCAATGTTGTGTTCGGGTATACCTATGACCGCCGACCCGTGACTGCCCGCGACCTGAACGCCCACGGCGCCATGGCCGTGCTGCTGAAAGACGCCATCAAACCCAACCTGGTTCAAACGCTGGAACACACCCCGGCCTTTATCCACGGCGGCCCTTTTGCCAATATCGCACACGGCTGTAATTCCGTGATCGCTACCAAAAACGCGCTCAAACTGGCCGACTACGTGGTCACGGAAGCCGGTTTCGGCGCCGACCTCGGCGCCGAGAAATTCATCGATATCAAATGTCGAAAATCGGGCCTGCGCCCGGACGCCATTGTGCTGGTAGCCACGCTGCGGGCCTTGAAATACCACGGCGGCGCCGACCTGAAAGCACTCAACCAGGAAAACCTGGAAGCGCTGCAACGCGGTTTTGTAAATATTGAACGCCATATCCACAATATCCGGCAGCATTACGGTCTGCCCTGCGTGGTGGCGATCAACCATTTCACCTATGACACCGACGCGGAAATTGCTTTGCTAACACAAATGATCGAGCCCCTGGGCGTTCCGGTGGTGGTTTCCAAGCACTGGTCGGAAGGTGGAAAAGGCGCCGAAGAACTTGCCCGGGCGGTGGTCGAATGCACGGAGAACGGTACGCCGGATTTTCATCTGCTATATGACGACGATCTGCCCTTGTGGGAAAAAATGAAAACCATCGCGACCCGGATTTACGGCGCTTCCGATATCAGCGCCGATACAGAAGTGCGCAACCGGATCAAAAAATTGCAGGAGACTTACGGACATTACCCGGTGTGCGTTGCTAAAACGCAGTACTCTTTTTCCACCGATCCCAAGTCGCTGGGTGCGCCGTCGGGGCATGTGGTGCATATCCGGGAAGTGCGGCTGGCTGCGGGCGCCGAGTTCCTCGTCATGGTGTGCGGCGATATTATGACCATGCCAGGATTGCCGAAACTGCCGGCGGCGGAGAAAATTGATGTGAATGCAGAAGGGAAGGTAGTGGGCTTGTTTT
>JADLCC010000457.1 GCA_020847425.1 Saprospiraceae bacterium | reverse complement strand
ATGTAGGACTGCGCCCGGACAGTGCCAGCAATGCACAATACAAGAAGAAAAAGCAGTTTTTTCATTGGAAAAAGGTTGAATGAATTTGTAGTGCAGCGGATATTTGGATTTCGCCAATGTCGCCGAACGCGGCGGCGACGGGACTATTACAAAAAAGCCTTGCCGATCGAATGTCAGTAGGCAAGGCTTTTTAAAAAGGACACCACAAAAAACTAGTTGGCTACAGCAGCCTGTTTTTTGATGATCGTCTTGAGTTTTTCTAATTTCGGACGGCTTTTACCGTGCGAGCCACGCGTAATTTTACCGCGTTTGGTTCTTGCATCACCTCTGCCCATGTTGTGGTTGGATAAGTTGAAAGAGTTGAAAAATATTGAATCGTTCGAATAAGGATGGCAAAGTTATGCAGTTTTTTGCCAATAATACGTGTTTTGGTCAGGGCAAAAAAAAATGGCCATGGGATCTGAGCCCCACAGCCATTTTTACAGTGGTTTTTTTATTCTTTATCAAAACGGATTTCCTGAATGCTCAATGTATTGCCGTTTACTTTCAGGTACAAGTACACCCGGTAATTTCCGGCAGTACCTACGAGGTTACCGATACAATACTGGTCGCTGTTTTCGCGGCTGGTACCTTTGTGCAACTGCGTAAAGGACTTGGGTTGGTTGGAACCGAAAAAGGAACGAACCACTTCGGTTGCTTTGGCCTTATTATATGTTTGCTCTTTATCCTGAATGGAAATTTCAACATTATCGGCAAAATATTTCGAAAGACCGTCAGCATCGCCGGCACTCAAAGCAATGGTAATGGCGTCGAGGCTCGGGTTTCCCTGAATCCCCTGATGCGCGAAAACAAAAGCAGGGGAAAATAACAAAAAGAAAAGCAGATTTTTCATTGCGTCAGTTGTTGATTTAATGTTCGAAGGAACGAACGTTTAACTTTAAACGCCGTTCTTAAACAATGTAACTGTCAAAAGCGACTTCGTAGTGTCAATACAAAGTTAATGCCGTTTCTTCTTGCTATAAGATGCTGACTGTTAAAGTTTTAGAATTTTAACAGTCTTGTGACTTTTATCGGATTTTAGGGAAAGGAAGTAGGCGCCCGGCGGCCAATTTTCCGTTGGTATCTGATAGTTGCTGCTTCCGGCCGGCAAAGCGGCTGTTGCAGACCAGATCATTTCCCCTGTTTGGCTGAATACCACAAACTGGTATGTTCCGGCGCCCGACAGGTTCAGTTCCAGCTGCGCGGTTTCGCTGACCGGGTTAGGATTTACCCGCACTCCCGGAGCGGGTTGGCTTTGTGGTCCGGCAGCCGAAAGGGTGGTTTCTTCAAAAAGTTTCAGCGAAGTAACGGATGCGCCATCGCCGTCGCTGTTGCCGTTTCCATTGACGGCATTACCTGCGGCATAAAAAGTGACGCTGCCCGTTCCGGCGGCCGGGGCGGTCCAGCGCACATTAAACGTATTGGATGCCGATACGTTGGCGTGCTCGGCATAGGTACGGCCGTTGTTGATGGTTGCAATTTTATAGTTATTGGGATTGATATCGCTGAATCCGTCGAGGTCGGTATTGCCGGTATCGCGGAGCGCAATCATCTGGAAGCCATAACCGGATAATCCGGCGCCGCCGGCGGCGATGCTTACCCGGGCAGTGTACAACTTACCCGGCGTGTAGTGGGTAATGGCGGTACCTCCAGTGTCGAGCACGCTGACAAAAACCAGGGAGTTAAAGGCGCCGTCATTGTGACATCCCGTACAAGTATAGGGCGCTCCATTGAGCGTTTCGTCGCCGGGCGCTCCGGTATTGCCTTTGCCGGATTGAGATGCCCTGCCGTTTTTATTGCCCGGCAGGGTGAGCAGTGCCGTAATGGCCAGAAGGAAAAGTAAAGAAAGGCGGATTTTCATGATAAATCGATAATTGGACAGAAAGTTGAAAAGGTGCTTGAGTTGTAAAACAACACTTGGACAACAAACCCCTGCAAAAGTTGAAACCGCAGCGGGATATAAATGTATATTTTCATCCAATTGAAGGATTTGCTCAACAAACGGCAAATTCAATAACAAAGCCCCCGGTCCAACGAATTGGAGCGGAGGCTTATGTTTTGTTCGGAGGGTGCATCAAGTCAGGACTGTACTTCCAACATAGTTTTGGCACTGTACTGCATGATGTTGTTCAGCACGCCGCTGGACGGGGAAAACTGAACTTTTGGGAACTGGGCTTTTGCCGATACCAGGCTTTGAAAAACCGTCAGCATTTCAATATCATCTTCCAGGGATGTTGTCATTTCAGCGACTTCCTGAGCAGACAGTTCATGGTAGAGAAATTGTACCAGAGCATCATATGTGTATGTTTCTTCCATAGGCCCTTGAAGGGAATTTAAAAATTTATAATGTTAAAACCGGTAATTAAACAACAGGTAGCGGTGGTATATTGCTTTCCAGCGGTTAATGTTTTGAATTTTAACATTAGACAAACAAATCATCCCATTTATTTATCCTGCTTCCGATGGACAGATGTTGTTTGACGCAAGGCCCGAAGAAATGGTTGTCTGCCTGTGTGGATTCAGCGGATATCCCATTTTTTTGTCTTGAAAAAACGAAGGACCAGATACAGCAGTAATCCCGCCGGACCGGTGAGCATGGTGAGCAACAGGCTGGGAATCACAAAAATATGTCCGATCTTCAGGTCCCGGGCGTCATGGGTTTGCCAGATGCCTACCAACAGGCAAAAGGACAGGTAATTGAGCCAGCCGGTCAGCAACATTTCCTTGCTTCGGAACAGGTTTTCAAAACCTTCCAACGATAAAAAACTACCAGCTCCATCGCTTCCCGTCAGGTATCGGAAAGTGAAAATAGCAGCGGCCAAAAGCAGGATGACGGCAGAGCCGAAAGCGATCGGTTCGGTGTAGCGCCCGTTTGGGGCAAGGATGAGCAACAGCCAGGGCAGAAAAATAATGATGCTCGCGTACCAGTAAAAATTATCGGCAGACATGGTGATGGTATACTAAAAGTTGAGAGGTTGAGTATGCTGATGGTTGAAAAAGCATTGGTAATCAGCGAATTATTACACTTTTTTGTTGTGTTGACTATATTTAAAAAGCATAAAGGCAAAAATCCCAAAAGCAATTCACATCAGGATTTGCGCTGAATGGCAAAACTCAGGTGCCGGTGCGTTTCTGCGGTCAGGTACCGGAATGCCCAGTTTTCGCGCACACAGAATGCATTGACGGCTTCCACTACGCCGTACCGCACGCCACCGTTCCAGTTGCCGGTCACATAATCGTGTCCCGCAATCCATCCCGATGGTTTTACAACCCGGGCGCACAAGGCCAATTCGGCGGCAGTGGTCGGATAGGAATGATCCGTATCGAGATATACCCAGTCGAAATAGTGATCCGGGAATTGTCCTAGCGCTGCTATACTTTTTTGGCGGTGCAGGCGGACCTTTCCAGCGGATATTTCGGGCGCAAAACGCTGCCGCACCAGCTCCAGGTTTGT
>JADLCC010000456.1 GCA_020847425.1 Saprospiraceae bacterium | reverse complement strand
AGGGGGGATAAACGCCCCCCTTCAAAAAAAACCTGCTTTGCGTCAACGGCTCCTGGTTGCCTAAAAATAACCTCAAAACAAAAAAATCACTCTTTGCGCTTGGATAGCAACATAGAAGGATGACAAAAGTAGCGTACACCGTAGTGTGTTCTGCAGCATACACCGTAGAGCGGACAGATTCCGCCAGAAGGACAAACGGAACGTACACCGGGCGGGTCGGGGGAAGAATGGAGGGCTAGATGTTCTTCAGTTTTTGCTCGAAAGCCACGAGGCTTTCCTTTGCCATCACATTATACGGATGTGAAGCAGGAAGGGCTTTTTCCCAGATGGTAGACGCTTTTCGCATATAATCCACTGCCTGATTAATATAACCCAAATCATCGTATGTAATAGCCAGATTGTTGTACGATAGTGCCAAATTAGGGTGATCCAATGGCAACACTTTTTCTTGAATAGAGAGGGCTTTTTCAAAATACTCAATACATTTTTGAAAATCGCCCATATCATGATAAGTCGCTGCAAGATTGTTATACGTTATTGCCAAATCAGGGTGATCCAATGGCAACACTTTTTCCCGAATAGAGAGGGCTTTTTGGTCATATTCCAAGCTCTTTTGATGATCTCCCAACGCACCGTAGGTTACCGCGAGGTTATTGTACGACAGCGCCAAATAAGGATGATCCGCCAACAGCACCCTCTCACAAATAGACAAGGCTTTTTGGTTATATTCCAAGCGCTTTTGATGATCTCCCAACTCACCGTAGGTATCTGCAAGACTGTTGTAAGACAGCACAAAATCAGGATGGTCCACTGGCAACATTTTTTCTCGAATAGTGTGGGCTTTTTGGTTATATTCTAAACATTTTTGATGCTCGCCCAACACACCATACGTCACCGCAAGATTGTTGTACGATTGTGCCAAATCAGGATGATCCATTGGCAACACCTTTTCTCGAATAGTGAGGGCTTTTTCAAAATGCTCAATACATTTTTGAAAATCGCCCACAGCATGATAAATTGCTCCAAGATTGTTGTACGATGCCGCCAAGTGAGGATGATCCAATGGCAATACTTTTTCACGAATAGAGAGGGCTTTTTTATTGTATTCTAAGCATTTTTGATGCTCGCCCAACGCATCATAGGTCGCCGCAAGATTGTTATATGACATTGCCAAATCAGGGTGATCTACTGGCAACACTTTTTCACGTATTAAAAGGCTCTTTTCATTGTATTCTAACCGCTTCCGATTGTCTCCTATATCCCAACACAAACTTGCAAAACTTATACCAAGTGTGGCTACGGATTTGTCAACCACCTCAAAATCCCCCTTCTCTTTCCAAACCCCTTTAAATACCGCCTCCGCCAAAGGCGCAAAAGGCGCTCTTTTTATCCCCGGTTCATTTGTGGCTTTATCCGGAATCAACAACTCCGTCACATTTTTTATCAGCACGGCACATTTCACCGCATCAGGAAGTAATTGCGCTTTCGCCGTCTCCGCTACCACCGGATGACACCGATACCCGCCGCCACTTTCCACTAACCAGTTCATCCGCGCCAGCCGTCGCAGGCGTTTTTTGAAATCTGTCTCTTCTTCCTCTTTGTCAAATAAGTAGCATAATGCATCTTCACTCACCAAAAAAAATTCCAGCGCCACATTAGAAGTCGGGAGAATACAACAGTTCCGTAAAATCTCCTGCTCCGCTTCATCCAGTTCCATCAAAAAAACATCGCGCAGGTGAGCGGCAATGTCCTGAGTTTTGGCGGAACGGGGTGTATTTACTTCGTAATCATCAAGTTGTGTAAGGCCTTTTTGCCGGAGTAGTTCGAGCAGTGCGGGCGGGTCGAGTTTTTTCTCCCGGGCGTAGGCAGCCAGCAGTTCGATGGTCAGGGTGTGGTAGCCGATTTCATTTAGTATGGCAGATAGCGCTTCCGATCCGGCCGGTTTTTCATAAACCCGCTCATACAACAGCGTCGCTTCTTCGGGTGTAAGCGTATCCAGGCGAAAAGCAGTCGTATTCGGTATGGCAGCGCGGCTGGTGAGCAGGAAGCGCCAATGCTCCAGTTTACTCAGTTCTTCGAGGTATGCAGCGGCGGCTTCCGGCACATTGTCAATCACCAGCAGGTTATTTCCTTCGATGGCGGCGAGGGCATCAATGGCCTGCCTGAAATGCTCGACAGGGCGCTGCTGCGGATCAAAAGTGAGATCGAGTTTTTTCTTTAGCGTCTGGTTATCGATAAAGGCGCGCAGGAAATATTCGGCATTATCCAGATAAGAGCCGCGATCGCCCGTATACAACGCGGCAGCGCTGAGCCAGGCCACATGGTCGTATTGCTCATGGTGTCGCTGCCAGTACATCTGGGCGAAGGTCGTTTTGCCCAGTCCGCCGACACCGATGACGGTGAGTGGCAGCCGGGTTTTGCCGAGCTCGGCGTGTAAGTTTAGGAGTTCCTGCCCGCGACCGATGGCATGGGCGGAAAGATTGGCAGGCGGGCGGGTGATTTCTTTCATATGGTTTTCGTCGTGTCCTGCGGCGCCAACTGTGCGGTCATACGCGTATTTTTTTTACAAAGATACCTTATTGAAAGAAACAGCGCAACGTGGTTTTTTACCACATAGTTCACATAGGTTTCTCACGTAGAACACATAGGCGTAGAGTGTACAATGTGCCCTATGTGAGAAACCTATGTGAACTATGTGGTAAAAACCAACACTCCACTCCCCCAATCCGACGCTTCAGTCACCTTTTTTTCCCAAACACCTGCGCTGCAGCCACCTTTGTCCCATCAACAGCAACACATCCGCCATGCGCAGTCCTTTTTTATCCGCCATCGTTTTCCTGCTTTTTCCATTTTTTGCAAACGCGCAAAGCACCCTTTCCGGCACGGTGCTCACTACCAGAGGCGACACAGTCATCGGCGCGAACATACTGCTGGAAGGCACTTACGACGGCGCAACCACCGATATCAACGGGTTCTTTTCTTTCCGCAGCGCGGAACAGGGGGCTCAAACCTTGCTGGTCATTTACCTGGGCTGCGATACTTTCCGGCAAATCGTACAACTCCCAAATGCGAAACTCCAACTCGCGCCGCGCCTGAAAGAAAGCGCTTCCGCTTTGCAGGAGGTGGTCATTTCCGCAGGTTCCTTCGAGGCGGCCAGCGACCGAAAAAAAGCCGTGATTTTATCTTCCATCGATATTGCCCTCACTGCCAGCGCAACGGCCGACATCGCAGGGGCCATCACTACCCTGCCCGGTACCACCCGCAACGGCGAGTCGGGACAAATCCTGGTGCGCGGCGGCGCGGGCTACGAAACCCGCACGTTCATCGACGGCCTGCTGGTGCAGAACCCCTACAACAGTTCGGTGCCCAATGTGCCGGCGCGCAACCGCTTTTCGCCGTTCCTGTTCAAAGGCACCATGTTTTCCACGGGCGGCTATTCGGCGGAATACGGACAGGCGCTTTCCTCAGCGCTGATTTTGCAAACGGAAGACCTGGCGCCTAAAAACAATACGGGCGTTTCGCTGATGAGCGTGGGCGGCGGACTCTCGCACACCCAGCGCTGGAAACGTACATCCGCTTCTTTGTCAGGCAGTTACAGCAACCTGGCGCCGTATTTTGCGCTGTTGCCGCAAAACATCGATTGGATCAAAGCCCCACAGTCGGGCGGCGCGGAACTGATCCTGCGCCACCAGACCAAACAGGAAGGCATGGTCAAACTGTACGGCTCTGCCAACCGCTCGGCCATGAGCATGAACTACCCGGACGCTTTTCAACCCGAACAAACCAACCCGCTTTCGCTGCTGGCCGACAATGTGTACCTGAATACGTCATACCGGAGCCAGGTTGGGAAATGGACGATGTTCGCCGGACTGGCCTACACCTGGAACCGCGATTCCATCGGCAGCAATATTGCGCAGCGCAAAATCCAGCAATCGGCGCAGGCGCGTTTCACGCTGAGCCGTTCGTACAGCCGCAAAGTGAAACTGAAATTCGGCGGCGAATACCTCACGGGGCGCTACGACGAGTATTTCCGGGACACGGATTTTTCACAGTTCCATGTGTTGCGGAAGGAGCAATACGGCGCCGCTTTTGCCGAGTCGGACCTGGTAATTTCCTCCAAAATAGTAGCCCGTGTGGGCCTGCGGGCCGAACATTCCGGCTTGCTACAAAAAACGAACCTCGCGCCGCGTATTTCCGCAGCGTACATTTTGGACGACAACGAACAGGTAGCGATGGCCTTCGGGCAGTTTTACCAAAACCCCGAATACGATCTGCTGCGCCGCAATACCGACCTGCAATTTGAACGGGCCACGCACTACATGCTGAATTACCAGCGCATTCGGAACGGCTACACTTTCCGGGTGGAAGCATACCAGAAAACATATAAAAACCTGGTCAAAACCGACCCTTCCACCTACCTGTCCAACAACGGCGGCGGCGGTTACGCCAGGGGTATCGACGTGTTTTTCCGCGACCAAAAAACCATCAAACGCGGTGACTACTGGGTTTCCTATTCGTACCTGGACACGAAACGCGACTACCGCGATTTTCCGGTCGAAGCAGTACCGACGTTTGCGGCGACACACAATGTTTCAGTCGTGTATAAACACTGGTTTTCCGGCATCAACACGGCTTTTGGCGCTACGTACGCTTACCAGTCGGGCCGCCCCTACAACGATCCGAATACCAACGCTTTCAACAGCGGCAGAACACCCGATTACCACGATCTGAGTGTGAACGCCAGTTACCTGACCAATCTGGCCGGACATTTCACCATCCTGTACGTTTCGGCGACCAATATTCTGGGTTTCGACCAGGTGTACGGCTACCAGTTCGGCACTGCGCCGGGCCCTGACGGGCGGTTTGCAGCACGGGCCATTACGCCGCCTTCGAGGCATTTCCTGTTCGTGGGGCTGTTCATCAATTTCGGGCAGCGGTATAAGGCGTCGGAGACGACGAAGGTGGATATTTAGAAGGGATGAGGAAAGAAGGATGAGGGAAAATTTCAAAATGTTTGGGTGAACAAGAGCCTTTTTCTAACGTTTAAAAAAATAGGGCAGTCGATTTCCTGATGAGTAGTAATACCTGAATCGAGAGATTTTAGTTGTAAAATTCTGATAATCAATAAATTATCGACCGGATGAGCCAAGCGCCATCCGGTCGATGTATTTTTGTACTTTGTGCGAATAACGGATAACCTATAACTAATAACGGATAACCACTTATGGCCGTAACTACCCGCATCACACAACTTTTTAAGGAATTTTTCGCTTCAGAAAGTACCGGAGGTCTGGTCCTTATTTTTGCCACTGTACTGGCTTTGGTCATAGCCAATTCTCCCTGGCATGATGCTTATTTGGACACTTTGCATTGGATAATCGGCGGTAAATCCCTTGAGTTTTGGGTGAACGACGGCCTGATGACCTTCTTTTTTCTGTTGGTCGGACTGGAAATCGAACGAGAACTGTATATCGGAGAATTATCGAACCGGCAGGCTGCCATGTTGCCTGTATTCGCAGCCATCGGGGGGATTGTTGTGCCTGTTTCCATTTTTATTTTGTTCAATGCCGGCGGTCCCGGCATCGGCGGCTTTGGTATTCCGATGGCGACCGATATTGCTTTTGCGCTGGGCATTTTGTCTCTGCTGGGTAACCGGGTACCCTTTTCCTTAAAAATATTTCTGACGGCACTGGCCATCATCGACGACATGGCGGGCGTATTGCTCATCAGTATTTTTTACGCGAAAGGACTTTCCCTGTTGTATCTGGGTTCTGCCGCAGGCATTTTCCTTTTTATGTTGTTGCTCAATCGCCTGAAAGTGTGGGTGTTATGGCCCTATTTCCTGCTGGGTGTCGGACTGTGGATTTGCCTGTATCAGGGTGGTATCCATCCAACCGTTACGGGTATTTTGCTGGCATTTGCCATTCCGTTTGGAAAAGGCGACGAGGCCTCGCCGTCGTACGGGCTGCAACATAACCTGCACCTGCCGGTTGCCTATTTGATCATGCCTGTTTTTGCGCTGGCCAATGCAGGTATTGCTTTTTCTGCATCTGATGTAGATACATTGGGTTCAGGCCTGAGCCTGGGTATATTTCTGGGCCTCCTGCTCGGCAAACCCCTGGGTGTGGCGCTGTTTAGTTGGCTGGCTATACGCATGTCGATTGCCAACCAACCTAATGACATTAGCATGAAACACCTCACGGGCGCCGGCATATTAGCCGGTATCGGTTTCACGATGTCTATTTTTATCACCGTACTTGCTTTCGAGGATGCTGCTATGATAAAAACCGCTAAAATCGCCATCTTGTCAGCCTCTGTGGCGGCGGCCATTTTGGGGTCTCTGGTTATATGGCGGGCGACCAGGTAAAGGACAGAAGCAAAACATCCTACTTCTGGACATTTTTGTAGACCGAGACCTATAAGGTTTTTGAAACCTTATAGGTCTAAGCGCTTTAAAATAAAATGTCCAGTAGTGTGGCAAAACATACACTTCACTCCCCTGATTCGACACTTCAGTCATCTTCGTTTTTCAACGGCAAACAGTTGGAATACTTTTGTACTATTCATTGATTAACAAGTATTTGTCAACAACAAAAGCATTCCACTGATATGAAAAATTCACTGTTATTATTTTCCTTTTTATTCATCGGCGCTTCTCTTTTTGCCCAAAATGCAAAATACAACGCTGCTATGACCAATGCCATCACCCGCCTGGATTCGGCCCAAACCAGCGCCCAGTACCTGGAATCCGCCAATGATTTTGCCCGCATCGCTTCGGCCGAACCAAAGGAATGGCTGCCGAATTATTACGCCGCTTTGAGCCACTTGTCCGCTGCCTTTATTTTGCTGAAAGAAAACCCGGCCAAAGCCCTCGAAACCGTGGATGTGGCCCAGGCCAATCTGGATAAAGCAAAAGCCATGGTTCCCGGCGAATCCGAAATTGCCGCTTTGCAAGCGTACATTCTGATCGCCCGGGTATCTGAAAACCCTATGGTGAAAGGCCAGGAACTGAGTCCGAAGGTTTTTGCCGAACTGGGCAAGGCCGCCGGACTGAATCCCAAAAACCCGCGCGCGCCTTTTTTGCAGGGTATGTACACGATGAATATGCCCGAGTTTTACGGCGGAGGCGCTACCAATGCCAAACCGTTTTTTGAAAAAGCGGCCGCATTGTTCGAGCAGGCAACACCTGGCGATCTGATGCCCCGCTGGGGGAAAGAAACGAATGCTTATTTTCTGGAGCAGGTGACTAAAAAATAGAGGAAGGTTGTTGTTAAGTGTTGAGATTGTTGAGGGTTGAGAAGTTGAGAGGCCTGAGTAGACACCCTCAACTTCTCAACCCTCAACAATCTCAACACTCAACAATCTTCAAATCCCCAATTTCCCTTAACATTGCTGCATATGAACAACGCCGCCGTCAAAAAATGGATCATCGAGTTTGTAAAAATCACCTGCATTGGCGGGGTGGCATTGATGGCGTTGTTTGGAAGCCCTGTTGAATTGTACAAGGCAGGCGGTTGGTTATTATTGTGGACTTTATTCTGGAAAAACGGACTCGCCACCGCTGTTTTTTTCCTCGGAAACGGATACCTGAGCGAAGCGCTCGACCGCTGGTATTCCTGGACCGAAGAACCGTTGAAACGGCTTTTTGTGTCTCTTTTTTTTACCGTCGCCTACACTTCGCTAGCATTTGTTTTTGTGATTTGGCTCTGGTCGTTCGAGTCATTCGGCTGGGATTTTTGGGCGGTATTGAAAAGCCTGCGCGCACGTCATTTTATTCCAACCTTGCTTATCACCTTTGCCGTTTCCCTGTTTCTGCACGGGCGCAGTTTCCTGATCAATTGGAAAACGACGCTGATAGAAGCCGAACGCCTGAAAAAAGAGCAGATTTCAGCGAAATACGAGACCCTGAAAAACCAGGTGAATCCACATTTTTTATTCAACAGCCTCAACGTGTTGTCGTCACTGGTGCACCGCGATGCCGACCTGGCGGAAAAATTTATCCGCCAACTCTCCGACGTTTACCGGTACATTCTGGACAGCAGGGAAAAGGAAGTGGTGCCCGTTTCGGAAGAACTGGAAACACTGCGTGCCTATCATTTTTTGATGGATATCCGGTTCGGCGCTGCGTTGCAACTGCATATTTCTGTGCCGGACAACACCCGCGGCTATATCGCGCCCCTCACGCTCCAGATGCTGCTTGAAAACGCTTTGAAACACAATGAAGTGTCCAAAGCCAATCCACTGCGCATCGATATCTTTTTGGAAAATGATGACTGGATTGTTGTGCGAAACAACCTGTCGCCCAAAAATATTTTACCGGATTCAACCGGTATCGGCTTGCCCAACATTCAGGCGCGGTACCAGGTTTTATCGGAAAAAGCGGTTTTGATTACGGATCACGACGGTTTTTTTACGGTTAAAGTACCTTTGCTGAAAATGAGTATTTGAGGATTTGAATATTCGAGTATCTGACTGACTACCCAAGCCCATTCACAACTCACAATTCACAACTCACTTTTCATGCGTGTCATCATCATAGAAGACGAAGACCTTGCCACCTGGGGCCTCCTGTCCAAACTCCCGCGGGTAGACCCTACCATTGAAGTGGTGGCAACGCTCGATTCGGTGAAATCGGCCGTTGCCTGGTTTGGCGCCAACCCCATGCCCGACCTGGCTTTTTTCGATATTCAACTGGCGGACGGACTGAGTTTTGAAATTTTCGACCAGGTCAGAATCACTTGCCCGGTTATTTTTACGACGGCATATGATGCGTATGCGCTCAAGGCTTTTAAGGTCAACAGCGTGGATTACTTGCTGAAACCTGTCTCGCAGGAAGACCTGGCGCAGGCCTTGTCCAAACTCCGCCAACTGCGCGCCGCAGCACCGCCGATCGACAGCAATGTGATCCGCCAGATGATGCAGGCCATCCAGCCGGTGCAGTTCAAAAACCGGTTTATGGTGAAAATCGGTGACCACCTGAGCAGTGTGGACGTTTCTGAAATCGACTTTTTTTTCGGTGAAAACAAAGTGGTCTGGCTGCGCCACCGGAACGGCCGCAAATATGTGGTGGATTACACCCTCGAACAACTGGAAGATATGCTCGATCCCCTGCGTTTTTTCCGGCTCAACCGGCAATACATCGCATCCCTTGAAGCCATTAAAGACACGGTAGCCTATTCCAACAGTCGCCTGAAAATCACCCTGAAAGATCCTTTGGACAACGAAGATATTTTGATCAGCAGGGAAAAAGTGGATGGGTTTAAGGGGTGGCTCGGAAAGTGAGTCGTGAATCGTGAGTCGTGAGTGGCGTCCAGGTAGAAGAAAATTAAGCACGTCCTT
>JADLCC010000455.1 GCA_020847425.1 Saprospiraceae bacterium | reverse complement strand
TCATGGGGCAAAAGTACCTTTTTTGGTTATTCGTTATTGGTTATTCGTTATTGGTTATTCGTGTTACAACTCTTGGCCTGACTAGAAAAGCCAAGAGTTGTAACACGAATAACGAATAACCAATAACGAATAACCAATAACGAATAACCAAAAAAGGTACTTTTGCCCCATGAACAATCGCCTCGATGTTGCCGAATTTTTGCGGGAAAGCAATACCCGCGTATTGCTCGATGTGCGCTCGCCGGGTGAGTATGGGCAGGGGCACATTCCCGGCGCCATCAGTTTTCCTTTGTTCAGCGATGCGGAGCGGGCGCTGGTGGGCACTTGTTACAAACAGCAGGGTAAAGAACAGGCACTGGAATTGGGGCTGGAACTGGTGGGCCCCAAAATGGCCGGTTTTATCAAACAAGCCCGCAAACTGGCTCCCGAACGCCGCCTGGCGGTGCATTGCTGGCGGGGTGGCCAACGCAGCGGGAGCATGGCCTGGTTGTTCCGGCAGGCAGGTTTCGAGGTGGTCACCCTTGAAGGCGGGTATAAAAACTACCGGCGTTTTGTGCTCGAAGGGTTTCAGGATGTGCCGCTCGATCTGCTCGTGGTAGGCGGCCGAACAGGCAGTGGGAAAACCAAAATATTAAAGGAACTGGCGCTGCTCGGCGAGCAAATTATTGATTTGGAATGTATTGCACACCACAAAGGCTCCTCCTTCGGTAGTATTGGAGAAGCCGCGCAACCCACAGTAGAACAATTTGAAAATGACCTTTTCCATGCCTTGTGCGCGCTCGACCCAAGCCGAAGGGTATGGATCGAAAATGAAAGTCGCAGCATAGGCCGCGTTTATATTCCGGCTGCTTTCTGGGAAAAAATGCGCCATTCTCCACTGTTCAATGTACAAATTCCGGAGGCTGTTCGTATCGAAAACCTGCTGCAGGACTATGTTTTAACCGACAAATCGGAACTGGAAGCCGCTTTTTTGCGCATCGACAGAAAACTCGGCGGACAACACCTGAAGGCTGCCCTCGAAGCGCTGCAAGCCGATGATTTCGCCACGGCCGCCCGCATTGCGCTGCATTATTACGATAAAACGTACCAGCATGGACTGGAAAATAATCCTTCGCCGGATATTCGGTTGCTGGAGTACACGCATGGGGAGCCGGCGGACATCGCCAAAAATCTTGTTGAGACGCTTGATAAGAAGTGAGAAGTAAGATACGTAGAGTACACCGCATCGCCTGAAAAGAAGTGAGAAGTGAGAGTCAGGTACGCCGCTCCGCACTTGAGAATGGAGCCTTTGGCAAATGCAAGCGGGCCAAAGGCATAGCATTCCATCAACAGGATTATCTCTTAACCTGTAAAGTTATTTTTTGGAGCAGACATCCCCAAATGCGAAGTGGTCTACGCTACGCCACTCACGACTCACAACTCACGACTCACCTTTCTCACTTCTTTTTTTCCACTCCACCCATCCCAGCACCGCCAGCACCAGAAAAACCAGATATTGAAAACTGGTGAACACATAGCCTTTGATAAAATACAGCGGAATGGCCGTGATATTGGTCGCGATCCACCACAACCAGTTTTCCAGTTTTTTGCGGGCCATAAGCCACATGCCGGTGTAGGCCGTTGCGGAGGCAAAACCGTCGGCAAGCGGCACGGTGCTATTGGTGTATTTGTGCAAGACAAACCAGAGAACTACCCAACATAAGCCAAAGAAAATCAAGGCGTTGATCCATTCTTTTCTGCTGGATGCGGTGATGTGCAACTTGTCGCCGTCGCCCTGTTTTTGCGACCACATTACCCAACCGACCACACTCATGATCGTGTAATAAATATTGACGCTTGCTTCGGCATACAGTCCGGCGACGATGCTCAGGTAAATGTAAATACCTGTGTTGATAATGCCCGTCGGATACACGCCGATGTGCTCGCTCCGGGATAACAGCACGCTGGCGATACCAAAAACCACGGCAATAAATTCGAGCCAGGTGGTGGCCCAGAGGCCTGCAATGAGTTGTTGCCAGAGGTCCTGCATAGATTCAATTTGAAAACAAAAAACAAAGGGCAAAAAGCAATGTAGAGATCGCGTATTTGCCCTTTGGCTTTTGTCCTTTGCCTTTTAATTTAAAATGGAATATCCTCATCGTTCATCCGCGAGCCCCGTGTGATGATACTGGGCTGGAACGGTCCGGTGAGCGGATCGTTCATGCCGGCAAAGGTCGGATCGTCGAGGTTACCGAATTTGGCGAAATTATCGGTGAATTTCAGTTTGACCGTATCCAGGGCGCCATTCCGGTGTTTGGCAATGATATATTCGGCAACCCCTTTCAAGCTCTGGCCGTTTTCATCTTCCAGGATCTGGTAGTATTCGGGGCGGTATATGAAGGAAACGATGTCCGCGTCTTGCTCGATTGCGCCGGAGTTGTGCGAAAAAATATCGTTCGCAATCCACGCGTGGTAATCGGGTACACTCAAATCGTATACAGGTTCCGTTCCAGTATATTCAATTGATTTGACCGTATCCCAGAATGCATCGCTTTCTGACAACATTGCAACATACGGATCGTCAAGCAGTTCTGCATATCCTCCAAGCACTGAACGAGAAGGCGAGAACGCAAAATGTGCCTGCCCGCCATAACTTGTACCACGTTTGGCAGCCATTTGACGGTGTGAAATGCCTTTGTTTTTCATTTGAGCCTTAACATGGTCAAATATTTCTATTGGGACAGTATCGGTGTTGGTATTGCTTTGTTTTGATTCCAAGTGAATCTGTAAGGCTTCTGCCTGCACCTCTTTGGCCCCAAATGCACCGACTACTTCAAGGAATTTTTTCTGCTGATCCGTGCCGGAAACCTCGACGCAGTAAAGTGTCCGGTATTGCGCTTTTTGTGATGCTATTCTGATTCTTGCAAAAATATCTAACCTCAAAAGCAAGTGCGCAATATCGTTGGCAAGCGTTTGGCTATTTGTGCTGAATACGATGCGGGCAGATGTTCTTGAATGCTCTGATTTTGGCGTAAACATAGTACCGTCAGTTGCCCAAAGGTGTTTCAGGAAAAAAGCAATTTGCTTATCCGACATTTTAAAAATGAAAGATGGTACATGCTTTTCATGAGAATGTTGATTGAAAACACCCAAATCACGGAGCCATTTGTTCATCCCGGCTGGTTTCCAGCGATTTCCGTTGCCGCTAAATACTAACTGGTGCCAGTTGCCCTTACTTTCATGGCGATTTACTGTCACTCCAAACCGGTCTTCGGCGGCCTTCTTAACAGCCTGGCTGTGTGCTTCAGACGCGGTCGTATAGCGTAGCGGCTGCCCCGAAAGGTAGCTGCCATCACCAATCAAATGAGCCAGAAGAATGAGTTCATTTTCATCATGAGCATATGTTCGGGCCGGTTTCAGGCTTTTTCGGGGTACGGCTATCCGTTGGCCGCTTTCCATCGTTCCGATCATTTTCCAGCCATCCAGTGTGAGCAACCGGTGTTCTGCGCTTGCACGCAGGGTTCGCCCGCTCTGCAACGTCAGGGTATAGACATCTTTCTGACCTACCTCCCAAATGAGGTCCGTTTTATGGGGGACAATTTTTTGCATCTGGGTGTCGAAGGTCCATATCTCCAGATTTTCCCCAACACAATCGGCAATGGGCCTGCGCGTACCGTCACACAGCGAAATGAGCGTATCGCCTGTGACACACTCCCGCAGGTCGCTCAATTGCGGCCGCTTGCTCCCTCCCCGCGTCTCCACCGCCCTGCTCAACTGCGACAGTGCGATAACCGGAACACTCAGTTCCTTGGCCAGCGACTTCAGCGCCCGGGAAATACTGGAAATTTCCTGTTCCCGGTTGCCGTTTTTCGTGCTTTCGCCGCCGCCGGTCATCAACTGGAGGTAATCGATCACAACCAGTTGAATATCATGCTGTTGTTTCAATCGACGGCATTTAGCCCGCAGTTCAAAAATATTGATGGCAGGCGTGTCGTCGATAAAAATGGGTACCGAGTTGAGTTTTTCGACCGTCGATTGTAGTTGCTGCCATTCGTAGTCCTCCAGTTTGCCGTTGCGCATTTTGGAGCCCGATATTTCGGCTTCCATCGAGATGAGGCGCTGCACCAGTTGTGTGGAGGCCATTTCCAGAGAAAATAGCGCCACACCTTTATTGAAGTCGCGGGCCGCATTGAGGGCTACCGCCAGTACAAACGAGGTTTTACCCATACCCGGCCTGGCTGCCACGATGATCAGGTCGGAAGGTTGCCAGCCGGAGGTCAGCCGGTCGAGTTCGGTAAAACCGGTGGGGACACCCGTCAGTCCGTCCTCTTTTTTAGACACCTCTTCGATCAGTTTCAGCACCTTGCTGCTGAGCGTGCCCATGCTTTCGTAGCTGCGGCTGAGGTTGTTTTGCGTAATGGCGAACAGTCCTTTTTCAGCGTCGTCGAGCAGGTCGAAAACATCCGTGGTGTCTTCGTAAGCATTTTTGATGGTTTTGGTGCTGACGTTGATGAGCTCGCGCTGGATGTGTTTCTGGGCGATGATCCGGGCGTGGTATTCGATGTTGGCTGCGGAAGCGACGCGGTTGCTGAGTTCCACAAGGTAATAAGGACCGCCGACTTTATCGAGGTCGCCGCTTTTGCGCAGTTCTTCCGTAACAG
>JADLCC010000454.1 GCA_020847425.1 Saprospiraceae bacterium | reverse complement strand
TGGACCTTCTCAGAAAAGTAGACACTAAGATAAGTTGAAAGAAGTAGTAAATTCACTTTTAAAACGCATCGCAATGTCACTTCAAAGAAGGAAGTTCAGCAAGGAACAGAAACTTGAAATTGTCAATCAGTCCATGGAGCCTGGGACTGATTTAGAAGCCCTGGCAAGCCAGTACAAGGTTCACGTAAATACTTTATACAAGTGGCGGCGGGAGTATTTGAAGTATGAGCAAGCGTCCTTTCCGGGTCATGGTCACAAACTAGTGAGTGCGGAAGAACAAGAGATTGCTCGTTTGAAGCAGCAGTTGAAAGAAGTGGAATTGGAGAAAGAGATTCTAAAAAAGGCCTTGGGCATCTTCTCGTCACCCGACAGGAAAAATTTGCTTTTATGAAGCAGTATTCGATTGGCTATCCTGTTGAGTTGATGTCCAGAGTACTGAGGGTAAGTCGGAGTGGTTATTACAAATGGTTGAAAAACAATTCTTTAAATGACCGTCATTCGAAGTTGGATGAACGTATAAAGGTTATTTTCCAGCAGAGTAAATGCACCTATGGAAGTCCTCGTTTGACACAGGATCTAAATAAAGAAAGTAATTGGAGCAGTGTTTCGGCAGCCACTGTAGCCAGACGAATGCATGTTTTGGGGCTTGTCGCAAGACCTAAGCGCAAGTATGTGCACACGACTGATTCTGCTCATAGTTTGAGTGTTTCAACGAACCTGTTAGACAGAAACTTTGAAGTCGATCGAGTTAATACTGTATGGGTAAGTGATATAACATACATCTGTACGGATAAAGGGTGGCGTTACCTGACAGTGATATTGGATTTGGCCGACAGAGCGGTGGTAGGTTGGACATTAAGCCTGACGATGCATGCTCAATGTACCGTCATTCCAGCCCTCAAACAGGCCATTCACAGACGGGGCATACGACCGAATTGTGGTTTAATGTTCCACTCTGACAGAGGTGTTCAGTATGCTTGTGATGATTTTAGAGCAATTTTGAACCTGTATGCCATTACACAGAGTATGTCAAGAAAGGGGAATTGTTGGGATAATGCTGTGGCAGAATCTTTTTTTAAAACAATAAAAACCGAGGAGTTGAGCAACTACCAATCCATTAAAGCCGATACACTCAACTCCCTGGTTTTTAAATACATAGAAGGTTGGTACAACACACGCAGAATTCATTCATCTCTGAAAGGAATGAGCCCCTGGGAAGCATTTTATGAAAAAAAATCAAAATTCGCCGCTTAACCTTATCTCGGTGTCCACTATGGTGAGGAAGTCCACTCTGGCTTGAGTGACCACCCTCAACCCCTCAACAATCTCAACCCCTCAACAACCTCAACCCCCTCAACCTACTTCGATACCACATCCCGCGCAAACAAAATTTTTGGTTTCCAGTACGTCGATGTACTCACATTTTCCACGATCACGCCACGGCTGGTGGTGCTGTGCACACAAACAATACCGGCTTTCGAGCGTTTCACCACCATACCTACGTGTGAAATCCGTTTGCTGCTTTCCCCGAAAAAGATCAGGTCGCCCGGTTGCACCCGATCGAGCGCTACGGAGCGCCCTTCTGTGGCTTGTGCCGAAGAGGCCGGAGAGATTTTTATTTTAAATTCTTTCATGACATAACTGGTGAAACCGGAGCAGTCGAAACCGGTAGAAGGGCTGGTGCCGGCGTACCGATAAGTGGAACCGACATATTTCTGCGCATAATCGGTGATGCGTTTGCGCAGTTGTGCGCTGCTGCTGCTCGGAGCGGAATCGGGTTTTCCTGTATTGGATTTTTTAGGCAGGTTGCAAGCAGTCGCCAGCACGATCATGCTGAAAATGAAAGGATGAACAAGTGTTTTTCGCATTACGGGCGGTTTGAATTTTCTTGTATTACAAACTGCGAAACAACAGTGCTGCACACATTATTACCGCATTTTGTCATTTGTTTAACAAAGATTACGTGCTTTGCTTAATGATTATTAACCCCAAACCTGGCATAAACCAACAGTTAGCCATACCTTTGCGTCCATTTCACACCAATTAAAAAGTCATGCAAGAGCAAACCGAGCAGGCGTTACAAGAAATTTTCAATGAAAAAGGCGAGCGACTCAGCCCTATTCTCCCACAACACATCAAAAACTTCCTCATCGATATAGATGGCACCATCTGCGATGACGTGCCGAATGAAGAGCCGGAGCGTATGGGCACTATTTTGCCTTATCCGGACGCATTGGAAATGCTCAACCGCTGGTACGACGAAGGTCATGTCATCTTTTTCTTTACCAGTCGCACGGAAGCGCACCGCGAGGTGACCGAATACTGGCTGGCCAAACACGGGTTCAAATACCATGGAATCCTTTTTGGCAAACCGCGCGGCGGCAATTACCACTGGATCGACAACCACATTGTAAAAGCCACCCGTTTTAAAGGGAAGTTTACAGACTTAGTGGTGAAAACACACGAAATAGAAGTTTTTTCTGAGTAGATAAAACATGGTTCGTGGTTTTGAGGTTATCTAAAGGAGCGCGCCGCTAGAGGTTGTTGAGGGTTGAGGCGTTGAGATTGTTGAGTAGCCTGGGTAGATCCCCTCAACAACCTCAACTCCTCAACCCTCAACAACCTTCTGAGGCGCCCACTTCTTTCCGATAAATCCATATCCAATTCACATGAACCTACTGCTCCCGCTGTATCTGTTGTTGTCGTCCGCGCCACCGGATACCCTGCCCTACAATCTGGCAAATCCTTCCCATATTATTAACCTCGTCAGCGAGGACCTCCAGGAAATATCCGGGCTCAGCCCCACCGACTCACAGGGGCAATACCTTGCCATTGCCGACGAGCGGGGGGAAATCTTTTTTGTCGACGGCGCCGGCGGAGGCGCGATCACCCGGCGCGTACTTTTTCGCGACAAAGGCGATTTTGAAGGCGTCGAAATGGTCGGCCATTGCCTGTATGCGATAAAAAGCAACGGCGATGTTTATGAAATTGGCCGCTGGAAAACCAAAAGGATGGTTGTACACGAATACGAAACGCACCTGAACAAAGAAGATGACGTGGAGGGCCTGGGTTATGACCCGAAACGCCGCTCGCTGTTGCTGGCCTGTAAAGGCAACCCGGACAGCAGCACGCTCCGGCAAGTGTTCGCATTCGACCTGAACAGCAAGGAATTGAGCGAAACAGCTGTTTACACCATTGATCCTTTGGAAGTAAACCGCCTGGTTCCGAAAGACCCCGATGAAAACAATCATTTTTTCAGTCCTTCCGGTATCGCCGTTCATCCGAAAACAAAGGACATCTACGTGCTTTCCACATCGCAGAAACGCCTCGTCGTGCTGGATTACGACAGCGGGACCATCAAATTTGCCGTCCGACTCAATAAAAAAATGCTGCCACAGCCGGAAGGTATTGCTTTCGACCGCAATGGTGATATGCTGCTGAGCAGCGAGGGGAAAAAAGGGGAAGGGCTGATGTATAGGTTTTTGTATCGTGAGCCGTGAATCGTGAGCCGTGAGTGGCATCGTGTTAGAAGATAGTTGAGTACGTTCTTCTAACTCGATGCCACTCACGACTCACGACTCACGATTCACGTTTCACAAATCAAACTTAATCCCCTGTGCCAGAGGCAGTTGCTCCGAATAATTGATCGTATTCGTTTGCCGGCGCATATAGGCTTTCCAGGCATCCGAACCAGATTCGCGGCCGCCGCCGGTTTCTTTTTCACCGCCGAAAGCGCCGCCGATTTCAGCGCCGGAAGTACCGATGTTGACATTGGCGATACCACAATCGGAGCCGGCTACGGAGAGGAAACGTTCCGCTTCGCGCAGGTTGGTGGTCATAATAGCCGACGAAAGGCCCTGTGGCACACCGTTTTGCAGGGCAATAGCCTCTTCGATGGTTTTGTATTTGATTAGGTACAGGATGGGTGCGAAGGTTTCATGCTGCACGATATCCCAGTGGTTTTCCACTTCGGCAATACAAGGTTTCACATAGCAGCCACTTTCGTAGCCCGGGCCTTCCAGTACGCCGCCTTCCACGACGAATTTGCCTTTTGATTTTTTGATTTCCCCGATACTGTGGAGGTAATTTTCAACCGCCTGTTTGTCGATCAGCGGGCCGACGTGGTTGTTCGGGTCCAGCGGATCGCCGATGCGCAGTTGCGGGTAGGCTTTGGACAGGGTGGTTTTTACCTGCTCAAACACACTTTCATGGATAATCAGTCGGCGGGTGCTGGTGCAGCGCTGCCCTGCTGTGCCGACCGCTCCGAATACGGCGCCGGTGAGCACCATTTTCATATCGGCGGAAGGTGTGATGATAATGGCGTTGTTGCCGCCCAGCTCGAGGATGCTGCGGCCAAAACGGGCTGCTACCGACTGGCCTACAATACGGCCCATACGCGTGCTGCCTGTTGCGCTCAGCAAAGGAACGCGGGCATCTTTGGTCATGTATTCGCCTACCTTGTAATCGCCGTTGACGATACAACTGATACCTTCCGGTAAATTATTGATTTTCAATACTTTCTGGAACAAAATCTGGCATGCGACGGAACACAGCGGCGTTTTTTCGGAGGCTTTCCACACGCACACGTCGCCACAAACCCAGGCGAGGCAGGCATTCCAGGACCAAACGGCAACCGGGAAATTGAAAGCAGAAATAATACCGACGATACCCAGCGGATGCCACTGTTCGTACATGCGGTGCCCGGGGCGTTCGGAGTGCATGGTGAGGCCGTACAATTGGCGGGAAAGACCAACTGCGAAGTCGCAGATATCGATCATTTCCTGTACCTCGCCAAAACCTTCCTGGAGGCTTTTGCCCATTTCATAACTGACCAGGCGGCCCAGCGGATCTTTATACTGGCGCAGCACATCGCCGAACTGGCGCACGATTTCGCCGCGTTTGGGCGCAGGCAGCTCACGCCAGGTCTGGAAAGCCGATTGAGCGGCAGCAATAGCAGTATCGTACTGCTCGCGGGTGGTGATGCCGACAGATCCGATGAATTCGCCATCTACCGGCGAATAAGAGTCGATGTAACGGCGGCTGCCGGGAATAGATTCGAGGCCCGTCCAGGTGCCCGGGTTTTTGGTCTTCAGACCAAGTTTTTTCAGAAATTCTTTCGGTTGCATTTGTCTAAGACTTTTGGCTGATAAAAAGCGGCGCAAAGGTAAGGAAAGGGCGGGGGAATTCGGGCATAGCGTATTGTAAGTAGTTGTTGGTTGTCAGTTGTTCGTTATCTGTCTTGATACTCAGGCATTTGTACAATAAACGACACAGGTTCTTCCCATGCCTTGCGTGGTGCTAATGACACGCCTTCCTGGTTTACGCTAACGAGTAGCCAGGCGTTAGTACCGAGCGACCCGGTCGCTTCAAGCGACCGGGTCGCTAAGCAAGGCTGCCATTTTAACGACGAGCCAGGTCATTGTGTAATAATTGTTGCCTTTCAGCGGTATTTGGACCTCGGATGACAAGTACTCTTGGTATTGGTGCAGAAATGATGATCAAATATTTACTCCTGAACATTAAAGTGACAAATTTCCGTTAAAATTACCTCGCCCGGCACGTTTCATTAACCATCCTGAACAAAATTCAAACGGGCAGAAATAAAGCCATGCTATTTGAACAGCGCTATTTTCCCGGTCAAAAAAAACGGGTTCCCGTGCGTTTTACAGACAAAATTGTTAAATGTTTAATATGTTCGTGCGATTTTCCGCTTTCAGAATCCATTTGAAATACCGAACCTTGTCCTCGAAATATGTGCTACAGCCGTCGCTCCTAAAATATCGATTTTTTAAAAAGCCAACCCGCATGAATACGAAACTAACCAGCCTCCTGATTTTCCTCACCCTTTGCGCAACCCAACTTTCCGGCCAGCAGACGGCTTCCCGTTTTTCGGCCCGCGAACGCGGCTGGTGGACCTTCGGTCTCGACGGCGGCCTCGCTTACCAGAGTTCGGATGTGCGTACGCAGTTCAACGGATGGGGTGCCGGGCTCACACTGGGTAAAAACCTGTTGTACCGCCCGGGTGGCATGTTTTCTTTCGATGTTCGGGGGCGGGGACTGTTTACGCGCAGCTACGGAACCGACGCGCTGCGCTCCTACGGCCTGCAAAAAAATGAAGCCCTCAACGGCTCCTACCTGTCCGATCTGGATTACCTGGTAGACCAGACCGCGCCCAATGATTCCTCTTTTGTGTACCAGAATTATCGCCATTCGATGGGCGAACTGGGCCTGGAAGGAGTGCT
>JADLCC010000453.1 GCA_020847425.1 Saprospiraceae bacterium | reverse complement strand
CCAAACGCAATGTGCCCTACATGGCTATCATCGGTGAGTCGGAAATGCAAAACGGCAACCTGATGGTGAAAAACCAGAAGACAGGCGAACAAAAGGCGATGACCGTGGAGGAACTGGCACAATTGCTGGCATAGTTCAATGGTATTAAAAAATTGCATCCGGCAGCTCAATCAGCCGGTACATTCAGCGTACTTTTGCAGCCTGAAATCCACCACAATACAGTTCTATCTGAGTATTTCTGCGATATTAGTCAAACCAGTTATAAATGCTTGATTACCAGCACTAATAACCAATAACTAATAACGGAAAACTACTTACAAACTTTATTTTCATGTTCCACCTGACCGAAGAGCACCTGGCCGTACAGCAAGCTGCGCGTGATTTTGCCCAAAACGAACTCAAACCCGGCGTTATCGAACGCGACAGCAAAGGCATTTACCCTACCGAACAAGTCCGAAAAATGGGCGAACTCGGTTTTCTGGGCATGATGATCCCGCCCGAATACGGCGGCGGCGGCATGGATACCCTGTCGTACGTGCTGGCGATGGAAGAAATCAGCAAAGTGGACAACTCCTGCTCTGTCATCATGTCCGTGAACAACTCTCTGGTGTGCTGGGGAATTGAAAAATTCGGTACGGAAGACCAGAAACGCAAGTACCTGCCCAAACTGGCAACCGGCGAATGGATCGGCTCTTTCTGCCTCTCCGAACCGGAGGCGGGCTCCGATGCCACCAGCCAGCGTACCACAGCCGTCGATATGGGCGACCACTACCTATTGAACGGCACCAAAAACTGGATCACCAACGGCGCTACCTCTAAAGTACACCTTGTGATGGCCCAAACGGATGCAGAAAAAGGCCACCGGGGCATCAATTGCCTGATCGTGGAGGCCGACTGGAAAGGTGTGAGCATCGGCGCCAAAGAAGACAAACTGGGCATCCGCTCATCCGATACCACTTCCATCATGTACAGCGATGTAAAAGTGCCCAAAGAAAATCGCATCGGAGAAGATGGTTTCGGGTTCAAATTTGCGATGAAGACGCTTTCGGGCGGGCGCATCGGCATAGCCTCTCAGGCACTGGGCATTGCTGCAGGCGCCTATGAACTGTCGGTCGCCTACGCCAAAGAGCGCACAGCCTTCGGAAAACCCATCAGCGGCCACCAGGCTATCGCGTTCAAAATTGCCGATATGGCAACCGAAGTGGAAGCGGCCCGCCTCATGGTGTACCGCGCTGCGCTGCTGAAAGATAAAAACCAGGATTTTGATCAGGCGGCTGCCATGGCAAAACTTTTTGCCTCCGATGTAGCCATGCGCCATTCGGTGGAAGCTGTTCAAATACACGGCGGATACGGTTTCGTGAAGGAATACCACGTGGAACGCCTGATGCGCGATGCCAAAATCACCCAGATTTACGAAGGAACGTCGGAAATTCAACGTATCGTTATTTCCAGAAATGTGCTGAACGGAGATTTGTATGTGGCACAGCCTTGAAAGAAGTGAGAAGTGAGGGGGTGAGAGGCGTGCTGATTTTTAACATTCCCGTGTTACCTTTGTTGCCGTCTCAAATCAAGTTGCCAGATGCGTCCAAAAATTTTGATTTTTTCCGCAGAGGAAGGGAAGGGTATTGCCAATGCCATTCAAGGCGTTCTCGAGGGCGATATACAGGTTGTCATATGGGATGATGCAATGCTCGCGGAAAATCCGAAAGGATACCTGGGGTCTTTACTGCTCCATGTGCCGGAATTTGGTTTTGCCATCATCGTGCTCACGCCGGCGGATTGCAACATTAAAAGGCAAAGCCTGGGCGCCTCCACCCGGGAAGACCTTGTTTTTGAAATTGGACTTGCCCTCGGACTATTGGGCAGCGACAGGATACTGGTGGCGGGTGAAGCCTTGTCAAAGGATACGAATAACTTAAAAGGCATCAAAAACGTGGTTTTTGAAACGGCCGTCAACCACGAAAACTATTTCAACAATATCCACAACGCCTGCAATCAGATCAGGAACTATATTAAACAGCAGGAGAACAAACAGGACTTAAAACTGCTGCCTTCCTTCGCACTTGCTGTGGGGTATTTCCAGAATTTTATCCTCCGCATTTGCAAACCCTTGAATTACGCGGAAAAAATTAAGATTAATATCGACAACAAGGAGGCCTTTCTGGAAGATTTTTCCTTCCGGCTTACCATCCTGATCCCCCATTACTCGGAATTTCACAACACCGACAACCTCCGGATTTTTGAAAAAAAACAGAAGTTTCACAAGGTGACGATCTTCGCCGACAATGAAACCTTCTACAACATCAAAGTAAAAGACACCTCGTTTTTACTAGGCGAAAAAGACATTCAATTGTACGATATCCCCAATAACCTGACTACTTCAGGGCAAGCCATCAATTTTTTCCTGCAACGAAAACCAGATGCCACACCGGATAAGCAAAATCTGCTGCTCCAGTCGGAAGTGGAATATTTCGGCCAAACCTTGCAGTACCTTCTGGCCCTTGACGAATACCGGTGGCTGAGGAATATTGTCAGCGTCGAAACATCTCTCACAGATTAAAAGCGCCGGACAGATGATCATCCTCATGGTGTTGCTGGCAATTTCCCTGCTTTATCTGCTTGTTGTGGTCTGGAAATACAAAAAAATCATTCGCCGCCAGGCTGATGAACTCATCAAGATACGCCTGAGTGACAACTTCATTGATGACATTACAGGCACGTACAATTCAAAATCCATTGAACATGTCATCGAAGACCGCCTGCTGTTTGCCCGACAGAAAAACCTCTCTGTTTCTTTCCTGTTGGTGGATATCGACAACTTCAAACGGGTCAACGACGCATTCGGAATAACAAAAGGAGACCTGGTTTTAAGACAACTGGCTACTGTTTTCGCGGGAGAATTGCGGGGCGACGACCGGCTGATCCGCTACAGAATGGGTGATGAATTTCTTGTCATTGCGATCAATGCAACGGGCATCAATGCCGCAAAAGCGCTTGGCAATCGTTTGAAAGAAAGGGTCGAAACATTCGATTGGTCTATCCCTCCTTTTCAACTCAACTTTAACATTACGATCAGCGTGGGCGTGACGGAGTACGACGGACGTAGCACCTCTAACATTACTTTGCAACAGGCAGAGAGGGCGTTAAAAAGCGCCAAAACCAAAAGGAATTGCGTGGTACTCGAAAAAAACGGGGATTTTATCCCCTGGTAAGTAAACAACTTCATGATGTAGAAACAACGCTACAATAGCATTCAAGTGTATACAATGCAAACCTTCTGACATGAAAACAAACTTGATTTTCCCAATTCTCCTATGCTGCTGCTGCACCATGTTGTGCGCCCAGCAGATTCCTGATGCCATTTCCTACCAGGGCATTATCCGAAACGCCGATGGCACTGTATTGGCCGCCCAGCCGGTCACCATGCGTTTTACTATTGCTGAAAATACAGCAACCGGAAACCAGATTTACAGAGAAAAGCATGCTACGGTGACGAATGAATTTGGACTCGTTACCCTCCAGGTTGGGCGTGGGCAGGTCGATTTCGGCAGTTTTTCTACCATCGCATGGGCATCCAACACCAAATTCATGAAAGTGGAAGTCGACCCGACCGGTGGCAACAGTTTTATAGAACTGGGGGCTGAAGAACTTAAATCCGTGCCTTTTGCCTTTGCGGCGCGCAGCGTTACGAATCCTCCCGCACTCAACATGCTTCCTGACGTGCTAACGACTAATCTTGCGCTTGGAAACGTACTTAAATGGGACGGCACGCAGTGGGTTCCCGGAAACGACCTCACCGGCGGCGCCAGTTATACGGCAGGCCAGGGCATCGGAATCGCCGGCAATGTAGTTTCCAATACAGGTGATTTGAGCAACACCAATGAAATCCAGACGCTGTCACTCAGCGGGGCCAACCTTTCTCTGAGCAATGGCGGCGGTTCTGTTACCCTGCCGTCGGGAAGCGGAACATATACCGCAGGGCCCGGCATCAGCATCAGCGGCGGCGTAATCAGCAACACGGGCGACCAGACCAATACCAATGAGATTCAGACGCTGACTGTCAACGGTACCAACCTGTCTCTTTCCAACGGCGGAGGTTCGGTTACGTTTGATCCATCCAACACCAATGAAATCCAGACGCTGTCTGCCAACGGTACCAACCTGGCGCTCTCGAACGGCGGCGGCTCCGTCACGTTCGACCCGTCCAATACCAATGAAATCCAGACGCTTTCTGTCAACGGCAGCACACTTTCCCTGAGCAACGGCGGTGGCTCGGTCACCCTGCCCTCCGGCGGCGGCAATTCTTACTGGCAGTCTTTCGGCGGAAATGATATTGTGAACAACAATGGCGGCACCGTATTTGTAGGACCGGGCACCTTCGAATCGCTTTATGCGCAGGGGTCGAACAATTCCAGCACTTTCTATTCGCAAAACGGCGGCACCGGCAAGGCGATTTCAGCAGAAGCAAATAACGGCACGGCGATTGAACTGAACGGCCTGGTCGCCTTGAGGGCTACCGGAACGGGATCCAGCCCCGCGGGCACGTTCAATAATTTTTCGGGAGACGGCATTGCCTTGCAGGTAAATGGTGGGCTCGGTATCAGCGGCGGATATGAAAATTACAGCGGCACCATTTCAAAGGCTGACGTCATTTCCAATTTTAAATTCGGCGGCGGCTTGTCGCCTGGCAGCAATAACTTTTACGACCTTGGCAGTTCTGACCGGCGCTGGAGAGTAGTTTATGCCACCAATGGTACCATCAATACCTCCGATGCACGCCAAAAACAAGGCATCCAGCCCATCGGTTATGGCCTGGAGCAGGTTAAAGCCATGAAACCCGTCAGTTTTGAATGGATTGACCACCCCGAACAAGGCCGAAAACTGGGTTTCCTGGCCCAGGACCTGCAAACTATCCTGCCAGAAGTGGTGTCTGACACAGAATGGATCACTGACGGGAAAGACCACCTTACGGCAAAAAAAGCGGAAGCGCTAGGCGTCTATTACGCCGACCTCATTCCGGTACTTACAAAAGCCATTCAGGAACAGCAGGCGCAGATTGAACGGCTGGAACAGCGGATCAGGGAGTTGGAAAAGAAGTGAGAGCGTTTTAGAAGTGAGAGAAGTGAGAGAGTGAGAGAGTGAGAGAAGTGAGAGAAGTGAGAGGGTGAGAGAAGTGAGAGCCGACTTCGATTACACCGCTTCGCCCTTTGGAACTCCTAAATTATGAATGCCAAGGGCGAAGCGGCATTAATGCCCAACGCGAAGCGGTGTACTCGAAGTCGGCTCTCACTTCTCTCATCCTCTCACTTCTCTCACCTCTAAAACCCGTACGATGCCGTCAGCGACCAGGCCGCATTTTTTAAACTACCAAAAATATCCTCCAGTGTATCGTCTTTGCGAATATCCTGCAGGCCACGGGACACCCGGAGGTGCAATCCCAAGTTGCCGAAGTCGATCCCGCCGCCGAGGTGCCAGCCGTAGTCAAAACTTTCGAGGTCTTCCTTATCCAAATCAAAGGTAATCGGATTGCCCTGGCTGTCTTCCAGCGTGCCTTCCGCAGTAGCGAGCAGTCCTGCATGGACTCCGGCATGGATGTTTATGATCGCAATATTGAATTCCAGCGACACCGGGACTTCCACATAACCCAGTTTCAGGTCGGATGTATTGCCGCCGATGATGTCGAATTTAGCGCCTTTGGTGGTGAAAAGTACTTCCGGGCGGAGGGAAAGGTGTTTGGCCAGTGGAATTTTGGCAAAACCGCCGCCGGTAAGGCCGATGCGGGCTTTTATATCATCGGCATTGGCGTCGTCGTACAGGTTAGAGCCCGAAACGCCCAATTTTAAGCCGAAACGGATTTTCCCTTCGGTGAGTTGTGCATGCAAATTCGGGAAAATGCCCAGCAACAAAAGGGTAGTCAGCAGGAAACATTTGATCGTTTTCATAAAAAAAGGTTGTTTTTTTGAAACATGAGATAAAAAACGCTGGACAAATATAGCGAATTGTCTCATAGATTACACTGCCGGACATTTTTCAATGTACTGATGCCACGAGCAATGTATTACGGAACGCTGTTCCGTAATTTTTAACATGCGGAACAGCGTTCCGCAATACAAACGCGGAACAGCGTTCCGCGATACAAACGCGGAACGCTGTTCCGCGATACACACACGGAACAGCGTTCCGCGGTACGCATACAAAAAGAGGCCGGCAGGATAACCTGCCGACCTCTTACTATTTATTCATACTGTGTTTATACTTGTTCGTCCGTCTCGGTCGTTTCCGGCAATTCGGTCGTTTCCGGCTCTTCCGGTGTCGTTTCCTCCGTAGGCAGTTTTTCTTTCGAACCGCCGCCGGAAGGATGTCCGGTGAAATGTTTGAGCATGATGATTTCCCTTTGGGTCAGTTCGCGGAAAGCACCGCGTGGCAGTTCCTTTTTGGTCAACCCAGCGAAATAGAAGCGGTCCAGTTTGAAAATCTCGTATCCGAGGTGTTCAAACAAACGGCGAACGATCCGGTTGCGGCCTGAAGAAATTTCCAGTTCGACGATGTCGCGTTCGGGGTGGTCTTCCGAAAAACGGATCCAGTTGACTTCCATCAGGCCGTCTTCCAGTTCCACGCCGCGTTCGAGGTGCTCGAAGTCGGCTTGTGTAAGCGGGCGGCGGAGTCCTACGCGGTATTGTTTCTGCACGTGGTGGCTCGGGTGCGATAGTTTCTGGGCAAGGTCTCCGTCATTGGTAATGAGAATCAGGCCAGTCGTATCGCGGTCGAGCCGGCCAACAGGGTAAAGTCTTTCCGGGAAATGCGGATCGACGATATCGAGTACCGTATTGCGCCCGCGGTCGTCTTCAGTTGTGGTGATGACGTTTTTGGGTTTATTGAGCAATACATACACCAGGCGTTCCTGAACGGTAGCAGATTTGCCGTCGCACAGCACTACATCGCCTGCCTGAATACGGTAGTAAGGTTCTGTTTTTACTTCACCGTTCACGGTGACTAAACCTTGCTCTACAAATTCAACGGCTTTGCGGCGGGAGGAAATGCCGCAATGGGCCAGGTATTTGTTCAGCGGCATACCTTCTCCGGATGGGAGACTGGGTTTCGGCTGTGGCTCTATATAAAATTCTTCTTTTTTGCGGAATGGTTTTTTACCGAATGGCTTTTTGTTAAAGCCACCGCCGCCGCCGCTTCTGTTGTTATTGTAAGGACGACGGTCGCCGCCGCCTTCGCGGTTCTGGTAAGGGCGGTCGCTGCCACCCTGGCTGCGATCCTGCCATGGCCTGCGTTCGCCGCCGCCTTCGCGGTTTTGATAGGGCCGGTCAGTTCCCTGGCTGCGATCCTGCCATGGTCTGCGTTCGCCGCCGCCTTCGCGATTCTGGTAAGGGCGGTCAGTTCCCTGGCTGCGATCCTGCCATGGTTTGCGTTCGCCACCTTCACGATTCTGGTAAGGGCGGTCAGTTCCCTGGCTGCGGTCCTGCCATGGTTTGCGTTCGCCACCTTCACGGTTCTGGTAAGGGCGGTCAGTTCCCTGACTGCGATCCTGCCATGGTTTGCGTTCGCCACCTTCACGGTTCTGGTAAGGGCGGTCAGTTCCCTGGCTGCGATCCTGCCATGGTTTGCGTTCGCCGCCTTCTCGGTTCTGGTAAGGGCGGTCGGTACCCTGACTGCGGTCCTGCCATGGTTTGCGTTCGCCGCCTTCTCGGTTCTGGTAAGGGCGGTCGGTACCCTGGCTGCGGTCCTGCCATGGTTTGCGTTCGCCGCCTTCGCGGTTCTGGTAAGGGCGGTCGGTACCCTGGCTACGATCCTGCCATGGTTTGCGTTCAAATCCGCCTTCATTGCGGTCTTGCCATGGCTTGCGCTCCTGGCCGCCTTCGCGTTCTTCAAAAGGGTTTTTTCTTTCGGTTTTTTCGTCCTGGTTTTCTGATTCATCATTAGGACGATACAGTTTCGGTCGCTCTTGCAGCGAGAAACCTGTGTCCGGCTTATGGATGCGCGGACGGCGTTTTTTTTCTTCCATCGGAATGGCTGTAAATAGTGAAAGACTTAATGGTTTTGGTCACAAAGTTCCGGCTTTTCAGGCGGAAACCCTGAATACTTGTCATATTAATTTATGGCTGGTATTGCACCTGCCCGGTTTTTTGATCTGATCATATTAGAAAACTGTCATTTGCAAAAAATGTTTTTGCAAAACGGCTATTAACAATGCACAATTTTAGCAATTATTTTCGGGGTTTGATCTTCTGGGCTATGTAACGTCCTACCTCACGGCCTGCTTTTAGACCGGCTAAGTTGCCATTTCGGAAGTGAATTCCGCCGTACATGCGGCTCATGCCTGCCTGCTGGGACGCTTCGTGGAAAGACTTGAAATTACGGGGAGGAATGCCGAATTCCATTTCCGTGCTGTCGGAGAAAGCAAAGTTTTCGCCGTATAAGTTGGTCAGGGCCTCTGCCGCCGCTGCCGAAATCGTGCTGTGTCCGCTGGGGTGTTCGGGAAATGGCGGCGTCTGGATCAGCGGGCGCCATTCCGGGTCGATGTATTTGTTGATATATGTTTCGGGGCGGAGCAGGTTGTAGGCGTATTTGGCGTCCCAGCAGACAATAAATGCATCGGCTAAGGCGCAGGAAACCTTTACATAGGCTTCCGTGGAACGCATAATGTCGGCATTGGCTTTCCGGTTGGCATGGGAAGCGATATTCATCCAGTGCCCGCCGGGGCTGATTTTCTTTTTCCCATACATAAAATGGCCGCTTACCTCCAGAGCAAACGGATTGTCGTCCCAGTACCAGGCCGTAGAATCATCCGCAGGGCTGAGATTTTTGACCATATCATGTATTTCAAGCGCTATATTATAAAAATCGCTGCCCTTTTTATCGCTGAACGGCAATGGCGGATCGCAATGAAACTGCCTGGCAGAGTCGATCACCCAGGGGCGTATTTTGGGCCAGTGGGGCTCCAGCCCGTCGGCATACATGGGTGGCGTGGGGACCCAGCGCGCCGGCGACTCCGACTGGATCGTGAATTTGGGCATACTGCGCGTTTGGGCGTAGTTGTCTTTTTTAGTCCAGGCGATGATGTGTTTCGCTACGGCATCGCCGTAGGCCATGGAGCGTTCGTACACCTCCGGCGGCATATTCATTTTGGTAAAATCCTCAAAAATGGACTCTTTCAATTCCTGGATATCGCCTTCCGAAAAAACCAGTAGTTTGCCCACTGTGAGCATGGCATTGACACTCGCCAGGGGGTAGCAATATTCTTTGCCGGCTTCCGGTTGAGGGCCGGGCGTCAGTCCGTTGAGCTGGCCGGCCAGGGTCTGGTATTCCGGGTAGCCCGGCACCAGCGCTTCATAAGCGGCTATGGACGAATAAGCGTAAATACGTGCGGAAATAGGCGGCGCAAAAATATCGTGCCGGATAATATCGGTGATTCGACGTACACCTTTATGGATAAATTCCGGGTTTTGCGCTTTGGCCTGGTACTCTTTGTTGTACTGTGGCTGGCAGCTTGAAAAAATGCTCAACAGCAGAAAAGCCGAAGCAATGAGGGCAAAAGGAGAGAAAGGTTTCATAGTTGCAGTGTTGCCTTACGGCAATTTTTCCGGGCAAAAGTAGCAAGTTTTTTGTCGAGTGCAACCTGGTGTTTATGTGACAAAGGTGATTTTTGTCATTTTTTAAGGTGATCTTAATGTGGGCGTTACAAACAATCCCAATCGTACAGCACCCTCGAAAAATCCCTTGCTGCCAAATCCTTTTCCCGGATAAAAAAGTGTCCCACGCCCATGTCGCCCCACATCAGGTCCATACCTTCGTCGGAATCGAGTTGGAACAGCAGCAGCATGGGGTCGTCGGCGCGGCGCGGATCGTCCTGAGTGAAATAGGCGTAACCGCCGATTTTGTGCCCCTGCGGGCGTACGGCTTTCCCAAATTCGTCCATCACCTGCCATTCCTGTTCGCCGAATTGCTGGAAAAAATCGCCGCCGAAATGCTGGTGGAAGCGGTAGTCGGTCATGCCGGCCACTTCTTCCGCCAGTTCAAACCTGAGCGGGTAGGATTCTTCCGGGTGGTGCGGCAGCAAATCGTCGTAGTCGCGCAGGGGCGGAAACGAAGTTTGCAGTTCGGCCTTGTTTTGTACTACTTCCGGGTGGAACAATACCCGGAAAGTATCCGGTTTTTCGCCCTCATCGAAGTCCATGCCGTAGAGGTCGTCGTCGTTGATATAGAATTGCAGGATGCCTTTTTCGGGAAACGGCGCGAGGGCCGGCGCTTCCGCAAAATTGATCTGCGCCAGAAAAAACAATGCCGTCCCATCGGGTGTGCAGGGCCACGCCGCTCCCTTGGGCAGGTAAGGTTGGCCGCCGACCTTGCTTTCCCAGAGCGCCGGCGAGCCGGCAGCACCCGCTTTGATGCGGATAAAAGACTGGGTGGTTTCGAGCAGTTTGTCCCGAAACGGTTCCAGAAGGGCGGGGATATGGAGAGATTTTGACATGATACTGAGTGTTTTTGTGTTTTGGGGTTTTAGTGTTTTGGGACCTCACCCCCCCGGCCCCCTCTCCAACGGGTGTGGTTAACCCATAAATGGGGAAGTTTTGTAAACAATTAAAATGCCTTTTGATGGGTTCGGCTACGCCCCTCGTAGAGTGATAGGAACACGGATGACACAGATTTTGCGGATTAAAACGGATTTTTAGTGGCCTGACGGCCACTTATTTTTGATTTTTAGCGGATTCCGCCTTCGGCGGACCGTAGCGTAAATCGACTTCTTGTATAAATCAGGCAAATATTTACGTACAATTTATGGTTTCCGTTTCATCTCT
>JADLCC010000452.1 GCA_020847425.1 Saprospiraceae bacterium | reverse complement strand
TGTCACTTTGTATTTACCTTTAAATCCACGGACGGAAGCATTGCCGGAAAGGTTGGTTTGCAGGGTTTCATTGGTCCACCACTGGTTAAAAACCTGGTCGATAAATGCTTCTCCGCTGGGTTTCAGGCTCCAGTCCTGGCGAAAGATCGGCGCGTTGCTGGTCCAGTGCGCGCCATCCCAGAAGCCCCACATCAGAAAACCTTTCATACTGGGATGTGCAAAAGTTATGGTCAGGAAATCGCGCATGTAATCGGCTTGCGTCTGGGCAGGCACCAGTTTATCGATGTCATATTCCGTCACCTTGGCTTCCAGGCCATAGGCATTCCAGAATTCGTCGTAAATGTCTTTGATCCTCGGAATACCCGTCGGCGAAGCGGAGAAATGCCCCTGAAAACCGATGCCTTCGAGGGGAGCGTCGGCAGCGATAAGTTCGTCGATGCGACTGCGCCAGGTAGCGATGCCGTTGGTGGGCGAATCGCCCTGTTCGATGGCAACATAATCATTGAGGTACAGTACCGAATTGGGCGCGAGTGAATCGGCCTGTTTGAAAATTTCGGCGTATAATTCCCGGCCTGTCGTATAGCCGGGCGTACCGGCAAAGTGGTTGGCGTAATCGTTGTTGGTTGTAATTTCATTCAATACATCCCAGTCGATCATTTCAGTACCTACGCCGGGGTAACTCAGAATCGCCTGCAGGTGCGCCCGAATACGGTTTTTGATATAAGCAGGCGTGGCATTTGCATTGATGTCGTTGGGCGAATATGCCCAGCCCGGCCAGGCCAGGTTATGCCCGCGGATGCTGATGCCGCGATCGTGCAGCCATTGCACATCACTGGCTATTTCGGCTTGTGAACTATACCAGTGCTGTTCCCAACCCGGCCATTTCAGGTCGTTTTCAAACACCAGTTCGTTGAATCCGTGCCCGTTGCCGTCGAGATCCAGTAGTTTCCCTTCATATGTGGCATCATAAGCCGAGCCGCCGTTGAATTTATTGCTGATGACCGCTGTGCCAAATTTAAACGCATGTTGCTGCATTTCCACCTGCACCTGTGCATCGGACATCGGTTGACCGCTGGTATTGGACACCTGCACGGTAAGATTGGCTTTGCGCAATTGGTCGATGCTTGTGGCAGCATCTGCGCGCCAGGCAGCGTCGGGTTCCTGGCCGGGGTACGTATCGTTGTTCAGCAATACGGGTAACTGGGTGTAAAACACCGTGTTTTTGTAATTCAAACAGGCCGCACCGCCGATTTCGATGGTCTGGTTGCCGAATGCCAGGTGCAGTCCGATGTTGAGCGCACCGGCCGCATATGCCGACTGCGACTGAAATGGTGCTGCGTACATTTTCCATTCGCTGCCGACCGTGACCGTTGAAAACACCTCTTTAAAATAGGTGACGTTGTTTTCGGCAAAAATATTGACTTTGGCATTGGCGCTTGGGCTGCGCAACCAAATGATTACCAGGCACTTGTCGCCGGCAGATACCGCAGAAGCGTTCTGGTACAAATGTCCTGCATCCCAGGCATTGGCCTGCAAGGTCACCACGCGTTGGCGGGCCTGGCTAAAGGGCTGGCCGGATACGGTAATATTAGTTGTACTGCCCCCGTAGTTGATGGAGGAGGCCAGCGTAGCCGTTTCGGTGTTGGGCAGCACCCATTGCACCGGCGCAGGCAGCGAGAAGGTGGTCTGGAGCAGGGTGCTGAGTGCCGTGTGGTAGGCATCCTGGGCGGAGAGGTGGGTGGTAAAAAGGAGGAGGAGTAGGAGGTTATTTTTCATAATGTGATAGTATTTTAGTGTTTGGTGTTTTAGTGTTCATCGCCTAAGATTTGGTGCATAGCCAAGCAGTAGCACTCTAAAACACTAAAAAACGAAAACACTAAAACACCTTTATATATCTCACTTTAAACGCAAAATATTCCCCTGATGATAGCAGGACCTGCAACGCGGCTCATATTGTTCCTTTTCGCCCAGCAAAACAATCGAATCCCCTTCGGCCAGGCGGTAGGAATGCGTGGCGAGGTTGCCGCAGTGCACACAAATAGCATGGACTTTGGTGACGTATTCGGCCGTTGCGAGCAAGGCAGGCATGGGTCCGAAGGGCAGTCCGCGGTAGTCCATATCGAGACCGGCAGCGATAACGCGCACCCCGCGCAAGGCCAATTCCTGGCACACCGCCGGCAAATCGTCGTCAAAAAACTGCGCCTCATCAATACCCACCACGGCAGTATCCGCACTGATTTTGAGCAGTTTGGAAGAATGGTCGACGGGCGTCGCCAGCACCGAAGTGGTGTCGTGCGAGACGATCGCAATTTCGTCGTAACGCGTGTCCAGGCGGGGTTTAAAAACCTCCACACGCATATCGGCGATTTTCGCCCGCTTGAGGCGCCGGATGAGTTCTTCCGTTTTTCCGGAAAACATACACCCGCATACAACTTCGATCCAGCCGCTGCGCTGGCCTTTAAAATGTGGCTCGAGAAACATCGTTATCCTTCGTTTGAGCTGATTTGCCCGCTGTCTGATTTTAAATTTTTATTTTAAATCGTTGATAACCAAATATTTAAAATAAAACTTGAAATAAGATCAGGGATTTATTGCAGTAATTTTTGAAATTCGCCGGTGAAAATAGGCAGAACTACCCTCCCTTCAGCAAATGGATTTACATAAAACGAAAATTTACCTGGACAAACTCAACAGAGAGTACGCCCGGATGAGCAAGGATCCAGACACCATCGTCCGGATCGATGTGGATATTATGGCTTCTTATGTGCGCGAGCTGTACGATGCGATTCTTTCCGAAACTGCGACTGTTGCTCCAAAAAGCGATGTAATAGCGCACCGGAAACCCATTGTCTCCAAGCCGGCCGTAGCGGAAGAACCACCCGTTCCTATACCTGCCGAACCGGTAGCGCCTCCACCGCCGCCGCCACCGCCCGTATACGAGCCAGCAGCGCCGCCGCCGCCGCCGCCTGTTGTCGAGGAAAAACCGGCGCCGGCAGCACCGCCTGTCGAAATCGCCCCACAACCTCAACCAGTGGTAGCCTCCCAAAGTACCGACCAGGTGCCTTCGGGTGTGGAAGTCCTTTTTGAAGAAAAACAGGCAAAGGAACTCTCTGACAAACTTTCAGAACTGCCGATTGCCGACCTGAAAAAAGCTATTGCGCTCAATGATCGCCTGCTGCTCACCCGGGAATTGTTTGCCGGCGACGGACAGGCTTTCGAGGCCGCTATAGCCGTACTCAATGGATACAGCCAGTTTTCTGACGCCAAAAATTACCTGATCGACAGTTGCGTGATTCGCTACGGCTGGCTGGATAAAAAACGGGTGGAAGAAGCGAAGACGTTTATTCGGTTGATCCGACGGAGATATAAGTGAGTGTGTTTTTAGTGTTTTAGTGTTTTGGTGTTTTAGTGTTTTGGGCTGACAACTCCTGAGATACGAACTAATCCCAAGCGCTATCGCTCCAAAACACAAAGATACAAGTGAGTGTGTTTTTAGTGTTTTAGTGTTTTGGGCT
>JADLCC010000451.1 GCA_020847425.1 Saprospiraceae bacterium | reverse complement strand
TCATTCCTCATTCCTCATTCCTCATTCCTCATTCCTCATTCCTCATTCCTCATTCCTCATTCCTCATTCCTCATTCCTCATTCCTCATTCCTCAGTCCTCATTCCTCATTCCTCATTCCTCCCCATCCGTACCCCCAAACAGAATCCGATCATCAGGTCAGGCGCATTGTAAATGCCCGGAGCCCGGTCGAGGATAAAAACGCCTCTTTCTGGTAGAATTTCGGCATCTGGCGGCAACCCCAAATAGGTGACTTGTATCCTGCGGTAGCCAAAACCCATAAAAGGCTCTATAAAAAAACGTTTGTTTTTGCCTATATAATCCTGTGTGGCAAAAAGCAGGGAAACGCCGCCCGTAACATATTGCCTGCGTTGTAACCGCCATTCGGCATACTGGCCTCCCTGGCGGATGACATTGAGGTAGCGATCATTGATGATGTAATTGTATTTCAATACGAGGCTGAGCGAGTTATTGCCCCATCTGGTCTGCTCGATATAGTATTTAATGGCCGGTCTCAACTTCAATCCCCAGTAAGACTCCCCGATATTGGCGGCAAGCGGAGCAGAATGGAACACCGCACCGATGCCCATATCCAGTCCCCAACGCGCGGAAAAAGGAATGTCAGCCTGCAGCGCAACAGATTGCTGCACGGGATTGATCAGTGCGACCGGTGCAATTTTCAGGGTATAAGGCGGGCGGGCCCACTTTTTTTCCTGCGCGATACCAGGCAGTGGCAACAACAGCAGCCAAAAGAGAAGAATGCGCATTTATCTGGAAATTTGCCCGAGTTTTTTGATCTGAATGATGTCGCTGATATCAAATATCTGGAAATCGGTTTTGGAAGAAACAATCATTCTTTCAGCGTCGATGATCAGGTCATAAGGATCCGTAATGCTGACGCTGTACGTCAATTCTGTCAATTGCGTCGGAACGCTAATGTCAAACACGCGCAACTGGTCGGTGCCTTCATCGCACACAAACAGGTGATTGTCTTTTATGCCCAGGCCATTGGGAATGCTTAATGCGTAGCTGCCTACTGCTTTGGGTGCTGTTTTGTCGGAAATATCATACACAATCAGCGCGCTTTCAGCCGAAATATTCCCGCAGATGTTTTGAATTATTTTGATGGTCGAATACGCATAATTGCCTTTTACCACCACCGGGTCGCAACCGCTGAAGCCGAAATCGGAAAGCCGGTCGGTTTTGGCCTGAATGACCGGCGCCGCAGGATTGCTGATATTCAGGATATACAGCGCTGTGGTGGAACCCAGGAAAACGGTATTGTCATAAATGGTGATGGTTTCCAGGCCGTAATCGGTTTTGAGCCGGTTGATGAGCACGGGACGGTCCCGCTGCGTGATATCATACGTCTGTACCTCGTTGAGGTTGAGGACGTACATGAAATCCTGGTACACCGCAAAGCGGGTTATGGAGCCCGATTTTCCGGGTTCGCTGACTGATGCGGCCTCCTTGCTACAGGAAGTATACAATAGGGCAATAGCGACGAAAACAAGTAGTTTTTTCATTTTCAAAAGTTTTAGTAATTATTTACCACATAGAAACATAAGTAGTGATCCGTTATTGGTTATTGGTGCTGATAATCAAGAATTTACAATTAATCTAATCTAAACTTTAAGTAAATGTGCAAAATTAGTTTTGCTTAAATTTTTTACAAATGCTTGAGTATCAACACGGATAACTAATAACTAATAACGGATAACTATTTATGTGGTTAGTATTATTAATTGACCGTCACACACTTCGCATCATCCAGGCCCGTATCCAGCCAATCAACAACGGCGCCTTTCGATTCGTCTACGCATTCAAAAAAACCGCTGTACAGTGGTGGATACAGCGCAGGGCTGATGACCCCTTCGATCCGGCTTTTTTCCGAAATCTGATGCAGGTTACTGATATCGATAACTACCAGGTCCTTCCAACTGTCGGCATAAACCAGGTTGCCGGAAACCACAAAATCCGTAACGGCTGGTATCTTGAAAAACGCGAGGTTCACGGTATTCAAAGAGTCTTTTAAATTAAACACGTGGATGCCCTTGCGCTGTTCGAGGATAAACAGCAGGGTATCTTTCAGGAAAATAGTGCCGGATTCCTGGATCGCACTAGGTGGTTCGTTGCGGATGTCGCGCAATTCGTCGAGTGCAACATAAACCGGTTTTTTGCCGAGACCGCTGTAAAAAGAACGTTCCTCCTGGACGCAACTTCCCAGGGAAAACAACAGGACATAACAGGAAAACAGACAGGCGATAGTTCGATGCATAAAAATAAATTATGATGCTTCTTTTGTACTAACGGACAATATCGGAAGATGGTTGGGTAGAGTGGGGAAAATTATTTTCAACCCATGGAGGGCTGTTGTAATTCTCTTCTCAAATTCGGGGAAAGCGATAAAAATAATTTTTTTGGTTGACTTTTGGTTATTTTTGTGGCAATAAGACAACCGAAATAATGAAAGATATATTTTCACAGCGACTAAAATCAGCCCGGATCAAAGCAGGGTTTTCACAGCAGGAACTGGCCGTTCATCTCGCTGTAACCAAACAGGCGGTGAGTAAGTACGAAAACGGGAAAATGCTGCCCGGTAGCACCCTGCTCATCCAAATAGCCTCCGTCTTGGGACAAAAAGCGGACTATTTCTTTCGACCTTTTACCATTTCACTGGAAAATGTAGAATTCCGTAAACGCGACCGGCTTGGCGAGCGCTCAGTGGAAAGTATCAAAATTGAAGTCGCCGATCACTTGGAGCGATACCTAGAGCTGGAAGAATTGCTCCATGTTCCATCCAGTTTTGATAACCCCTTGAAAAATACCATGGTACAGTCACCTGAAGAAGTCGAAGATCTGGCGATACAATTGCTCCTGCACTGGCAAACCGGGATCAATCCCATATCCAATGTGGTAGAACTCTTGGAGGATAAAGGCGTAAAAGTGGTTGAAATCGATGCTGATCCTGATTTTGACGGCTTGTCTGCCTGGGTCAAAGGAAATGTGCCTGTTATCGTATTAAATCACAGCATGCACGATATGGTTCGTAAACGGTTTACTGCACTTCACGAATTGGGCCACCTGCTGCTGAATATCCCATCGGGCATCCAGCCTAAAATCAGGGAAAAAATATGCCATCGTTTTGCAGGCGCACTCTTGATGCCCAAACCTATTTTTTTTGCCGAACTGGGTGAAAAAAGACATGGCATTACCTTAAACGAGCTCTTTGAAATAAAGGCGTCCTATGGTATTTCAATCCAGGCTATTATGTATCGCGCTGGCGATCTGAAAATTATTCCAAAGGCCGTGGCTGATCGTTTTTGGGAATTGGCCCGGCAAAACAAACTCGAAATCGGTTGGGGGAAATATGAAGGGAAAGAGGCTTCAGGCCGATTTCGCCAATTGCTGTACAAAGCGCTCGCCGAAGAAGTAGTTTCGATTGGAAAGGCCGCTGCGTTGGCAAACACCAGCGTAAGTGAACTCAAAAACCATCTGCAACTGATTTGAATGAAACAGGCAATTGCAGTCAACGATGCCAACATACTGATTGACTTCTGTGATATCGGTTTGATAGATGCGCTGGTTCATCTGGGTTTGACGCTCTGGACCAGCGACTTTATCATCAGTGAAATTCAAATACCGGACCAGCGAAACCAGGTATTGCAGTTTGTTGCAGAAGGCCACTTGGCAGTGGCCACATTTTCCGCAACTCAAATGAAAAAAATAGTGCACAAGCAAGCCGGTATTACAGCGCTGTCACTGGCCGATTGCTCGGTATTGTTTTTGGCTGAACAGCAAAAAGCAATCCTGCTCACTGGCGACCGTTTGCTGCGAATCGAAGCAGAAAAAGAAAAGATTGAGGTACACGGCTCTTTGTGGATTTTAGATAGAATGGTTTCTATGGAGGCCATTGATATACAAGTTGCATGTAAGGCTTTGGTTGAATTAATGGCCAGGAATCCGAGGTTACCGAAGGGGGAGTGCGAGAAGAGGAAGGGGAAGTGGTGTATACCTAGTTGACTGCTTCTCCTTAAAAAAAGGAGCAGCAGTCAATGGTAGTTCACATAACTTAAAAATTTGCCTTTACCGACAACACAAAATTTCTTCCCGCGCCCGCAATACCCGAACTATAAGGCCGATATCGCTGATCCGTCAGGTTTTCCAGTCCTGCGCTCACGGTCAGGTGGTCGGTGAAACGGTACATGGCATTAAAATTCAGTGTGTACCATCCCGGTGAGTAGGGATTGCCGTTCGGGTCCGTTGCATAAATTTCCGTTTTGCCCTGTTCTTCTTCGGGCAAATCCCCGAATTTCTTTTCCCCGCTGTATACGGCAGTGAACAATAAATGAAGATTTCGGGCGGCAAACGACAATTTGGAAACGCCGAACCAGGGCGCCGCATGCCGCGAAGGACTGGTTGAGCCGTTGTTCAGTTCCTCTTCTCCTTTCTGGACATTAAAATCGGTTGAAAATTCGAACCCGGCCGGAAGGTTGACCTTCACACCTGCCTGTACGCCATACACGTGTGCAACGGCGGCGTTTTGAATAGCCTGCACCTGGCTCAATTCGCCGGCGTACAGAATACTGTCCTGCCCGTTCAGGGTAAAATCGCGGCGCACCAGGGCATGGTCGAGCAGGGTGTAATAACCGGTGAGGTCGATTTTCAGCACGTTGCCGAATACTTTGGCAATGCCGATGTCGCCGCTCCAGGCATATTCCGCTTTCAGTTTCGGGTTGGGAACGACCACGGAACCGGGTTCCGAATCGAACACTTTTCCTATATCGTCCACATTCGGCGAGCGAAAGGCCGTGGCGCCGTTGGCGGAAATGACCCAGTCTTTGGAAGGCCGGTACACAAAGCCGAGGCTACCGGTCAAAGCACCGCTGTTCAGGTTGGCGGTAACGAAAGGGAAGTGGTAAAAACTGGTGTCGAAAGTGGCATCCAGGTTGTACCGGTTGTACCGAAGTCCGGCCTGTAACGTGAATTTGTCAGATACCCTGAACTGGTCAGAAACGTAGGCCCCGTAAGAAGCCCAGGTCGATTGCGGGTAACGGGCCGGGCCGGGCGCCGATTCGCCGAGGGAAATATCCTCGTCGATACCCGTGGAAGCCACATCATTGTGCACCAGTTCTGCGCCGTAGAACAACTTGTGTTTGTTGCCGAAAGATTTGGTGAAATCCAGGTTGACGGAATTCGCAACCACCTTTTCGATCCGGATATGGCGTTCATCCTTGTTGATATCGCGGTCGACGCGGCTTTCCCCGAAATCCTGGCGGGCCAGGCGAACGGCCACCTGATCGTACAGGCCATTGTTGCCGGTATGGGTGACGTTCAGGTTGTTCATCATCCATTTTTGCGGACCGTAGTACCATTCACCGTAGCGGGGCAGGCCGTTGCGGTACCGGATATGCCGGTCGTAGCGCGCATATTCCGAGGTTTCGGAAAAATGGAAACCGTACTGGATGTCCCAGTTTTTAGTGGGCTGGAACCGTAGTTTTTGCATCATGTTGATCTGCGAATACCCCGATGGCCGCTGAATGCGCGGATCGTCGTTGGTCACGGCCACATCCACGCCGTCCTGGCGTTGCACATAAAAGGGCCGCAGGTATTCGGCAGGTCCGTGGCTACCCATCCGCAAGTCGTCAAAATCATTGGAACTGATACTGGTCACCATAGCCCATTTGCCCCAACCGGCCTGGATATCGAAATGTCCGGTTTTTTCATTGTTGGCGGAGGAGTGGCGCATTAGGGCTTTGCCGGTGATCAGAGGTTCCTCCGACAGGGAGAACTGTGGGGTCAGGGTTTGAAAACTCATGACGCCGCCGATGGCGTCGCTGCCGTAAATAACGGAGCCCGGCCCGAAGGCAATTTCCGCTTTTTCAGTGGCAAAAGGATCGAGTGAAATAACGTTCTGGATGTTTCCGCCCCTGAAAATGGCGGTATTCATGCGTACGCCGTCTATCGTATAGATCAGCCTGTTGGTAGCGAAGCCTCTAATCATCGGGCTTCCGCCGCCTTGCTGGCTTTTCTGGATAAAAACGCCGCCGGAAAGTTGGAGCAGGTCGGCGGCAGTTTGCGGATTACTCAGGGCGATGGCCTGCGGAGAAACGCTGACGATTTTGACGGGCTGATCCCTGGATACCTGGTTCCAGCGCGTAGCGGAGATGACGACTTCATCTACCTGGATATCCGATGCGGCCAACAAAACTTCGAATGACACGTCCGTTAATCCGGAAAAACTGAAGGTCTGTTTTTTATACCCGAGTGCGCGGATTTCAATGGTTTCGGCGCCTATAAAATTTGAAATATCGGCTTGCCCTTTGGAATTCGTGGTGACAAATTCACGAGGGCTTTCGCTCGACAGGCTTGCCGCCTCTATCGGCTGGCCGGTTTCGAGGTCTTTGACGGTTACAATCTGGGAATAGGCAAAACACGACACCCCCAGACATAACCACAGCATGAAAAATTTTTTCATTGTAGTACATCAATAAGTTAAACAATAGAGCAAAATGGTATTGTTCAACATGCCTCGGGAGGAGGTGTCAGGGGGAGATAAGACAATGAAAGATGAGAGAAGGTATAAAAGGAGCATTGCCTGTTCTGGTCTACGGATGCAGGTTCCCGTTGTACAGGTGTTGTTAAATAGTATAAGGATTTATAAAAATGGAGCAGGTGTTGCTGGTTTTCCCGGCGTTCAGCGTCGTTTTTCAGTACGCCGGCCACCAGATTTTTCAACTGCCTGTTCAGTTGGGTTTCTTCATGGTCCCACCAGCAATGGTAATAAAGGGTATCCCCAATCAATGCCGTTTCCACGACGTCGTACATACGGCCTTCAAACTCAAACTCTTTGGCATGTTCCCAGTGGAGTTCTGTTTGAGCCGCTGCCCTCGAAAATTTCAGTAACACCAGTTCCGATTTGTCCAGCCCGGCAATCATGCGCCTTTTTACCTCTTTTTTGACCGCAGCCTTCTGGCATTGCAGCCGACTGTAGGTCACAAGGACCGGCGCAACGAGACACAACAACAACAATATGCCTGCAATTTTTCGGAACAACTTTTTTTGAATTGAAGCGGCAAAGTTAGACGGGATTGGATGAAAGTCGTTGAGAATGTTGAGGGTTGAGATTGTTGAGGGTGGCGACGAAGGC
>JADLCC010000450.1 GCA_020847425.1 Saprospiraceae bacterium | reverse complement strand
TTCTTTTTTGTGCACCGACCAGGTCTGACGGCATTGTTGCGCCATCGTGTCTCTCGCCGCCGGCCAATCCGCGATATCGACAACTCCATTCGGACCAATGCCGATCCATTTTTGCCGCCTTTCATATTCCCGGAGCCAGAACTCCCCTTTGTCGTGCCAGCTCGCAGCCGGGTTTTGCGCAGCCACATTGGCATACGCATCGGTGTACAAATAATAGGTCAGCAAGCCGATATTAGATGTGTTATACACACCGTAATACGCCTTCATCAGGCCGCTTTGCAGGCCGATTGTTGCTGCCAAACAAGCCAATACAATGCCCGAACGGGTCCAAAAACGGTCCTTTTTTTGCCAAAAAAACACAAAAAGCGCCGGTATCATCAACAGCAGCCACACACTTGCCGTGGGCCTGATCACCAGTGAAAAACAAAACACACCAAATGCCGCCAACAGGTACCGGGTCGACTTGCTTTCGGCAAATGACAGCCACAACCACAGCGACAGTACCAGCAAAAAAGTAAAAAGCGTTTCTGTAACGGCCTGGGTCACCATGACCGCATTGCCGATTTGCAGGCCGAAAAACAGCAGCGGAAAATACGAAAGCCGGTGTGCCGCGCCGAACAATTTCCCGCCGATGCGCAGCAACAACAAACCAGTCAGCAGCCAAAAAACAACATTGAGCAGGCTGCTCATTTTCCAGAAAGCCTCAAAAGAACTGTCCCAAACCGTGATCCAGCCTGCGATCAGCGGAAAACCGAACATTCGGGTGGGATGCGGGCCAAAATGCTCCGTGTACAACCACCTTGCCGCCGTATGGTAATCGTACGCATCGCCGTGTAAAATATCGGGATGCACGGCGTATTCAGGCAGTTTCAAAAACACCTGTATGAGCACTCCGAAAAGCAACAATCCGGCCAGCGACAGGAAAACCTGAATCGGCGGGTGCAATGAAGATCCTTTTTTCATTTTGAGTAGCGTACTGTTGCGGACTGTCCCAGAAACTGTTTTAAAACCCCTGCCGAGGCGAAAAGGCTTAGATTTTAAGGATAGATGAGATCCATTTTTTAAGGCATAGTGGTACCTATTCCTTAAAAAATGGGTGAAATATAGCCTTAAAAGATAAGTCTTTGCGACCGGTGAGGGGTTTTAAAACAGTTTCTTACTTTTGTCGCCGTAAAGTTCATCATTCCATACCCAAAATTGAAAAGAAAGATGGGTTCAGCAGCCTGAAAGCAACGCCTTCAAACCATCAAACCTTTTCAAACCATTCAAACCTGACTGTAATTAAATGTTCATCGCTAAATACAACCCCGATGCTTGATTTTTCATCCGCCCGCCTCACGCGTTTTGCAGCTACCTGGGTGGGCAACAAAACCCGATTCGAAGGGGTGTCCATTCCCAAACAAACCCTGGTGCCGTTGCACGCCGTAGCCGAAGAAATGCTGCTGACGGCTTTCCTGAAACCTTTCGAAAAAACGGAAGAGTTTTTTTATTTCCACCATGAAGAGGATGTGAGTCAACACCTTGTTTATCAACGCTGTATGTCTATTTTTCAGGATCCTGAAACGATGAACGAAGAAGTGGCCAAGCTTGCGCAACAACTGTACGAACACGCCGAAGCGCCCAAAATTCAGGGCGGCGAATTTTTTGTTGCCCACTTTGAAGACCTGCTCCTGCAAGGCGAACCCGTTTCGGCTATCGGCCTCTGGAAAGTGCAGTCGAAAGAGGCGTTTTTAAAAACGGACCGCACGGCGGAATCCTTCGCACTCAATATCATCGAGGGTATTCCCACCGGCAAGCCTGAAGTGGCCGCACTTATTTTTCAACTCGACGAAGCGGAAGGCTACCGTATTTGCGCCGTCGATTCGGTGAGCAAACGCGACGAACGTTCTTTCTGGAAAGACGAGTTCCTGCGCCTGCGCCCTATCGAGGACAATTACTTCAACACCCGCCACTACATCAACCTCACGGGTGAGTTTATTACGCAAAAAGCGCCATTCAAATTCGGCCTCGACCGCACGGAAACCATCGACGCGCTGAACCGCACGGGCGACTATTTCAAAGACAACGAACAGTTTGAAATTGAAGATTTTTCCAATAGCCTTTTCCCGGAAGAGGAGCAGCGCGAGGCTTTCCGCGAGTTCCGCGACGAATACGCAAAAGCCTACGCCGTGCCGCTGGAAGACCAGTTCGACATCAGCGGACAAGCCGTAAAAAAGGAGTTCAAGGTGTTCAAAAGTGTCATCAAACTGGACAAAAATTTTCACCTGTATGTGCACGGCCGCCGGGACCTGATCGAACGGGGTTTTGACGACGACAAGGGGAAGAAGTATTATAAGGTTTATTTTGATAATGAGGAGTAAGTGTTTTGAACAGGATTAAAAGGATTTTAAAGGATTAGAAGGAGATGATTTTTCAGGATTTACATGATGTCGCTGTGGAATGAGAATCATACTAATCCTTTAAAATCCTTTTAATCCTGTTCAAACTACTCACCCCACCCAAACTTCACCCTCAACTGTTCCGATATCTTCTCCACCACTTCCGTCCAGGCCTTGTCTTTTTTGGCATAATCTTCCACTGGTGTGCCGTCTTTCGGCAGGCAGAGCAGTTTGCCGATGGGCGTCATCTTCCAGATACATTCGCGCACAATAACCGGGATAATCAGCGCGTCGTTGTCTTCATGGCGTTTGATGGCGCGGGCGAATTCGACCTCTTTGATGTATTTCGAGGCTAAAAAATCGATACTTACCAGGAGCACGATAATGTCGGCTTTGGCGAGTTGTTCCTTGACGGTTTTGTCGAGTTCAGCGCCGGCGCCGATTTGTTCGTCTTCCCAGACCTCCACTTTGTCTTTCCAGTTGAGCGCTTCCAGCCATTTGAGCAGGTCGTTTTTGTGGTCGCGGTCTTCGTGGGCGTAGGAAATAAAAAATTTGGGTGTCATGTCTTTTTTTCCGCTTTGGAAGATTTTGGAGATGGGAACCTGGTTGTTACAATTGGTGCAAAAAGCCTTCTCTTCTCCCGCTTTTTTCAGTTTTTCAACGGCCGCGCGGTCGAGGGCAGCATCACAAACCGGGCAAAACAGGATTTCCCGGGCCTCCATGTCCTGGTTGACGACTTCAAAAACCTGGTCGATCACGAACTCGCAGAGGCCGCTGGTTTGTTCGCCGGCTACGGCAATGCGGATTTCTTTTTTAGTGTAATCTGCTTCTATAAGGGCTTGTGTACCAGCCTTTTCTATTAAAATGCCCGAGCGCCAGTAATACCCTTCCTTGGCGTATTCGCTGAGCCGTACGATGGCGCGGGCGATGAGGCCCCGGTGCAAAAACGGGTAGGAAAACCCGAAACGGAAAGCCTGCGGCTGGTCCCACACGATGGCATCCGGTTTTTCCTGCGGCAAAAACTGCGGCGCGATGTAGGCCCCCGCCTGTCCCGGCACAGCGAAGCAGATTTCAAAATTGCGCATCAATTCCAGGAAAATATCCACTTCCTGGTCGTTGCGGAAGCGGAATTTGAGGTCGAATTTATCGGGAATATGGGCCGACCACTCGTCGCGCAATTGCTGGTCGCTGAAATAGCCCTCGTTTTTCTCCACCTCCTTGTTTAGTACGCGGTAGATGATTTCCGTGGCCCAGACGGGATTGAGGATGACCATTTCGCGCAGGGTTTTATGCTGGGGAAAATGCAGCAAAACGCCGATTTCAGTCAAAAAAGCGCTCAGTTTTTC
>JADLCC010000449.1 GCA_020847425.1 Saprospiraceae bacterium | reverse complement strand
GGTCGAGGTGTTGTAGTACCCGGAAAACTTTCAGGTCGAGCCCGTCGCCGCAGATTTTATCCCGTGGGAATGCCGCCGCGTCGACGATCGTATGCGGGATGCCCATTTTGGCTAAAAAAAGCGAGGTGGTTGCGCCTGCCGGGCCGGCTCCGACAATCAGGAGTTCTGTTTGAATGCGGTCAGTTGTCATGGGCGGCAAAATACGACTTCTAATCCCGTTTACCGACACCCCCGATCAGGTTCGGATACTCAGTAATAATGCCATCGACGCCCAAATGCATCAACCCGCGCATGGAAGGCACGTCATTCACCGTCCAGGGGATCAGTTTCATGTTTTTCTGGTGGCATTTTCTGACCAGTTTTTTGGAAACTACCTGGTAGTAAGGGCTATAAATGTTGGGTGTAAATCCGAGTTGCTCGATGTTATAGTCAAAACTCCGGATGTTTTCTATCAGATACGCCAGTCGGATATCCGGCGCCTGGCGATGCATGGCCTGAAGTGCCCGACGGTCGAAGGACTGCACGGTGCACATTTTATCGATGCCCCGGGCGCGCAGTTCCGAGATCACCAGGCTGGCGAATTCCTCCACCGGTGGATGTCGCAGTCCGTCCCATTCCGGCTGACTTTTTATCTCAATGTTCCATTGTATCCCGGCTGACCGAAGCGGTTGCTGTTCGCGCACTGCTTCCACTACTTCACGCAGCGTGGGTTTGTAGGTGCTCATTTTTTGTTGCTGCGGAAAACGCGGATTGCCCAAACTGCCACAATCAAAACTGCGGATTTCGGCTGCCGTCAATTGGTAAATCAGCCATTTTTCCGCATCTTTTCTGGCAATGGTATCGCCATTGGAATTGCGGCAAATGGCCGGATTGAACCAGGGTTCGTGGCTGACAATCAACTGTTTATCTTTTGAAACAGCCAGGTCGAGTTCGAGGGTTGTTACTTCCGGGAATTCTAGGGCTTTTACAAAAGCAGGAATACTGTTTTCCGGAAGCAACCCCCGGCAACCACGGTGTCCCTGCCAATCGAAACCGCTGGGTGTCGTTACAGGTGTTTTTGAACCCGTTTTGCAAGACAGGAAAAAAGGAAGGCTGAGCATAAGCCAAAGAAACGTAAAGGAAAGTTTTTGCACGACGATTCGGGTAGTATTGATAATAAAAACTGATTTACCTTTGGCCAAAAATACAGCGTACCAGTTTAAGCAAACATTAAATAGTGAGTTGTGAGTAGTGAGTTGTGAGTGGCATCCTGTTAGAAGCATGTACTCAATTTCCTCATTTGCTAATGTAAACTCACAACTCACTATTCACAACTCACAATATGATCGACGTTAAAGAATTTCTTTTTTCCCTTCCCGCAAAAGTTAAACCGGAAGCCGTAGAAGGTCTTTCCACCTTGTTCCACTTTGATATTGCCGATGCAGGCCAGTTCACGGTACAGTTGGACAATGGCAAAATGGACGTTTCAGAGGGTTTCAGCGGCGAACCTAGCTGCAAAGTGACCACCAGCACCGAATCCTTTCAAAAACTGCTCAGCGGCGACCTCAATCCGATGATGGCCATGATGACCGGCAAACTGAAAATCAGCAACCCGGGTGAGATGCTGAAGTATGCGAAGATGTTTGGACTGATGTAGGAATGAGGAATGAGGGATGGGGAATGAGCATTTGTGAATTAGACAGCGAATCTCATTCCTCATTCCTCATCCCTCATTCCTAAATTTCGTCCCAATCGTACGCCTCCTTCACCTGGTCAATTTCCCGCCGGTCCTTTTTAGTGGGTCTGCCGCTGCCGCGTTCCCGTTTTTCGGTACTTGGCGTGGCATTGAGGAACCAGGCTTCGTATTTGCTTTTTTCTTCCGCTGAGGTTACATCTTCGTAGCAGGTAATGGCGATGGGTGCGCCTACCCGTTTTTCAATCAACTGGATGACGCGGAATTCAAAGGTAAATCCATCTTTTTTGACGGCCACCACATCGCCTATCCCGATCAGGTAAGAAGGTTTGATGCCGGTGTTGCCAATTTTCACTTTCCCGCCTTTGCAGGCATCGGTAGCCAGCGTTCGGCTTTTGAAGATCCGGATACTCCACAGCCATTTATCGACGCGTATTTTTTGCATAATACTTCTTTTTTCAGGGCAATAAAAAACCGCCCGGCGACACAAAGTTCGCCGGGCGATTGTTTATTTCAACATACTGCTGCATTTATTTCTGCAACAGAACCGGGGAGGGGGCGATTACGATGCTGAAAAGAGGTTTCGGGTTATTGTTTTTGGAAAACAACTTCATAGCGGGTGCCTTCATAAATGATTTCTGCGGTCATGGCAGTCGCTGTCAGTTCGATGATTTCGTACGTACTGGGTGTGCTGCTGTTGTTAAACGTGAGGATCAGGTCCTGCTTGGCTTCGTCTTCTTTCCAGTCGCCGTTGTACGACAGGGTGCTGGAACCCGCAGGCGGCAAATTGGTGGTCACATCGAGGTCGAATTCCTGGGTGTTTTGCAAATCCAGGTTAAATTTCACGATAGCGGAATAATCGATGCCTCCTGACTTTACGGAACTGGAAGCCCAGACCCCGACGAGGCGGTCCTGGAGCGAATCGTCTTTTTTACATGAAACGAAAGAAAGACTGGAGAGGAAGAGTAAAGCCATGAGGCCGAGCGCGGCATTTTTCATGATAGAACAGATTGAAAAGTGAAAGATCAGGTTTTGGATAAGTGTTGGTTTTCGTCGGCTTTGCGTCATAAATGCCTGGATTTTTGCTTTATTGCCGACCTCCCCCGAATTTCACTTACATTTAAATGTTTCATAACAAAAGGATCGTTGTAACTTCGCAGCGCTAATCCGTCCAAAGACAACTTTTGTTGTCGGAACTTATAAACCTGCCCGTGGTTATTTTCCCATGACTTCACTTATTAGCCAAAACTATGCGCAGATTTTTTACCATTTGGACACTTTCACTGCTTAGTATTTCCATCTTGCATGCTCAGTTTTTTCCTTCCAAGTTGGGAGTGAGGCTTGGCCTCAATGTGGGCGCCTCCCGTTTGTACCACGATATTGATTTCCAAAGCACGGTGGTCAACGCCGATTTTCAGCGTGTGGAACAATATGTGGAAGAGGCTTTTGAACAGGAAGGTATCGAATACGACTATACCTGGGAGAATTACGCGAAAGCCAATAAGTTGCGCGATAGTTATATCCAACCCCGTTTCGGCTTTTCGCTGCATGTGACCTATGGCAATGTGCCTGCTTTCCTGATCGTGGACGCCATGAGTTCCACTTCCGGCTATGAAAGGATGGCGTACAGCGGTACCCTGGGCCTTGGGAAAGACTTTGAAATCGGCGATAACATCGGCCTGTTTTTAACCTGTATGGGTGGCTACAAACTGGTGTGGGACAAAGGTTTCGGCGACAAAACGATTGTCAACAGTTTTGGCGATAAATTTCAACGCGAAAAAATTCAGCAATATTTCGGCGCCAAAGAACCCCTGGGCTCTCAAAGGGGCAACCTTTTCGCTTTGCGGCTCGGCCTGGGCAAAGAAATCGGTGAAGCCGGCGACATGAGCGCGGGACTGGAAGGATACGGCGAACTGGACCTGACTGACCGGATTCAACGCCAGGCCAGAATGACCAATGTAGGTATTCAAGCCTATTTCAGGTTTAAACTGCTGGGCAACAAGAAGGAAGCCGACAATTTTTATCCGAATCCGGCAGGTGGGAGAAAGAATTAGCGCAGGAGTTACTTTTGTGTTCTATGTAAAAACTTACAGTGAACTATTTGGAAGATCCCCCATCCCTCATTCCTCATCCCTCATCCCTTAAAATATGAGTCAGTTTCTAGCAGCGTCAGAACTCATCTTAAACCCCGACGGCAGTGTGTACCATTGCAACATTTTGCCCGAAAACCTCGGTGATACGATCTTCCTGGTGGGCGACCCCGGCAGGGTTCCAGTCGTTTCCGGTTTTTTTGACGCGGTGGATTTCAAAACACAAAAAAGGGAAATCGTGACGCATACGGGCACGAAAAACGGCAAACGTGTTTCCGTGATTTCTACCGGTATGGGTACCGATAACATCGATATTGTGCTCAGCGAACTGGATGCTGTGGCCAATATAGACCTGGTGCACAGACAGTTAAAAACTGCGCATAAACAATTGACATTCATCCGTTTAGGTACCTCCGGCTCACTCCAGGAAGATATTCCTGCCGACAGTTTTGTAGCGAGTTCGCACGGACTGGGTTTTGACGGATTGGTGCATTACTACGAAAATTCGGAGCGTTTTTCCGACAACCCGTTTGTAGAAGCCTTCGTCAAAGCGGTCAACTGGGACCCGAAACTCCCAAAACCCTACCTGGTGGAAGGCGACGCCGACCTGCTGGAAAAGGCAAAAAAACTGGGCGCGCATGCCGGCGTTACGGCTACGGCTACCGGTTTTTACGGGCCACAGGGTAGGGTGTTGCGGTTGGGCGTAAAAGATAAAACGCTCAATGAAAAACTCTCGGCTTTCAGGTTCGGCGACATGAAAATCACCAACTTTGAAATGGAAACCTCGGGCATTTACGGATTGTCCCAACTTTTCGGGCACCGGGCCATCACGATCAATTGTATTATTGCCAACCGTTTTACCGGCCAATACAGCAAGGACGCGCACCAATCGATGCACCAGTTGATTGGAATGGTGATGGAAGAGTATGTTTAGGGATGAGGAATGAGGGATGAGGAATGAGTTTTTGGAGCATTTTTCTTGGCATTCTTTATTTACATGGCCGAGAAAAATTTACCTTGTTTCTCCTTTACTAAATGTAAAATGTATTTTCTTCACATGCCCTAAAGCCTCCTTCAACCTATTAAATTAAACGATTTCCCCTCATTCCTCATTCCTCATTGCTCATTGCTCATTCCTCATTCCTCATCCCTCATCCCTCATTCCTCATCCCTGTAACGCATGACTAGTACATTAATGAAAGAATCCAACTCAAAACCGGTGCAGCACCTGCTGCGCAATGAGGGTATACCTTTTGACACGGCATTTTTCGACCATATCAACATCAATAAAAGCGCCGTAGAGCGCCGCGCCGCCACTTTACCCAACCGCAGAACGGTCAAAAAAGAATGGCAGGCAGCCTGGTTGCTTAAGGCGATCAGTTGTATGGACCTTACGACACTTGCAGGCGATGATACGAGAGGCAATGTCACGCGGCTGTGCGCCAAAGCACAATCGCCCGTGCGGCACGATTTGTTGCAGGCCATGGGTATGGCCGATGCGCATATTCAAACAGGAGCCGTGTGTGTGTACCATAATTTAATTCCATTTGCCAAAGAAGCCCTCGGTTCGAGTGGCATCCCGATTGCTGCCGTTTCCACCGGATTCCCTGCCGGAAAAATTTCATTTGAGGAAAAAATCAGGGAAATTGAATTGTCCGTAGCAGCCGGCGCAACCGAAATAGATATCGTCATCAGCCGCGACCTTGTGCTGGAATCGAAGTGGAAAGCACTGTACGATGAAGTAGCCGCCTGCCGGAAAGCCTGCGGTGCTGCACACATGAAAACAATTTTGGCCACCGGTGAAATACCCACCTACACCAAAGTAGCAAAAGCCAGTTGGGTGAGCATGATGGCAGGCTCCGATTTTATCAAAACCAGCACCGGAAAAGAAAGTGTAAACGCTACGCTGCCCGTCAGCCTGGTGATGATCCGTGCAATTCGCGCGTACCATGAATTGACCGGTTACAAAGTGGGCTTCAAACCTGCCGGCGGCATCCAAAAAGCCAAACAAGCCCTCGACTGGCTTATCCTCATCAAAGAAGAACTGGGCGATGACTGGCTGAATCCGGAATTGTTCCGGTTCGGCGCCAGCAGTTTGCTGGCCGATATTGAACGGCAACTGGAACATTACGTAACCGGCAGATATTCAGCAGGTTACAGGCACCCAATGGCTTAGTAAACGGTTTTGAACGGAGGGTATGCTCAACCCTCCACACCTCAACATTTACAGTAACATGAAAATCAAAGAAATATACGATACCATGGTGTATGGTCCTGCGCCTGAAAGCGCTGCTGCGGCAAACGAATTTCTCGATGCGCACGACAGGACGTTCCAACTGTTCATCGACGGCGCATGGAAAGCCCCGGCATCGGGCGTTTATTTTGACAGCGTCAACCCGTCCAACAAACAAGTGCTGGCAAAACTGGCGGAAGCCAACGAACAGGACGTCAACGAAGCCGTAGAAGCCGCCGGCAAAGCGCTACCAGGCTGGGTCGCTATGGGCGGCCACCAGCGGGCGCGGTACCTGTACGCCATTGCACGGCAGGTTCAAAAGTATTCCCGTTTGTTTGCCGTCCTGGAATCCATGGACAACGGTAAACCCATCCGCGAAACCAGAGATATCGATATCCCATTGGTAGCCAGGCATTTCTACTACCATGCCGGCTGGGCGCAACTGATGGAAACGGAGTTGAATGACTACAAGGAAATTGGCGTCATCGGCCAGATTATTCCCTGGAATTTTCCGCTGCTGATGCTTTCCTGGAAAATAGCGCCCGCCCTGGCCATGGGCAATACTGTGGTGCTGAAACCCGCAGAATTTACCTCGCTTACCGCCCTTTTATTTGCTGAAATATGCCAAAACGTCGGCCTGCCCAAAGGTGTGGTCAATATCATCACCGGCGCAGGCGCTACCGGCGCGGCCTTGGTCAGCCACCCCGGCGTCCAAAAAATCGCTTTCACCGGCTCCACCGAAGTGGGTAAAATTATCCGGCGTGCTACCGCCGGAACCGGTAAAAAAGTATCGCTCGAACTGGGCGGCAAGTCGCCGTTCATCGTTTTTGAAGACGCCGACCTCGACAGCGTAGTGGAAGGTGTGGTCGATGCCATCTGGTTCAACCAGGGCCAGGTATGCTGCGCCGGTTCCCGCCTGCTGGTACAGGAAAGTGTGGCCGAAATCCTGTATGCAAAACTGAAATCCCGGATGGAGCAACTCATCGTAGGCAATCCATTGGACAAATGCATCGACATCGGGGCCATCGTCGATAAAGTACAGGTGAAAACCATCGACGAACTGGTGAAACAGGGTGTGGCAGAAGGCTGTGCGTTGTGGCAGCCCTCCAGGTCATACCCTTCCGACGGCTATTTCTACCCGCCGACTTTGTTTACCAATGTGTCGCCGGCAGCAACCATAGCGCAGGAAGAAATTTTTGGTCCGGTGCTCGTCGCCATGAGTTTCCGTTCGCATAAAGAAGCCGTTGCGCTGGCCAACAACACGCGTTACGGACTGGCTTGCAGCCTGTGGACCGAAAACACCAACCTGGCCCTCGACATTGCGCCGCAGGTGAAAGCCGGTACGGTCTGGATCAACTGCACCAATATGTTCGATGCCGCTTCCGGTTTCGGCGGTTACCGGGAATCGGGTTTTGGCAGGGAAGGCGGCAAAGAAGGTTTGTACGAGTATGCCAAACCAAAAATTGAAGATACTTTTTCCAAAACGCCGGTGGTAACTGCCGCAGGCAAGGCCAAAACGCCTGCAACGAGCGAGCAAAAATTGCCCGATATCGACCGAACCAGCAAAATGTTTGTCGGTGGCAAACAGGCCCGCCCCGACGGCGGTTACAGCATGCCTGTCAAAAACAGTTCCGGCGC